>NZ_JAMFRV010000735.1 GCF_026224925.1 Pseudomonas sp.
CGTCACGCAGGCAGTCTGCGGCCAATGGCACGTTAGCGCTGTTGACGCACACCGATTTGAAACCGTGCTCGATGGCCTCTTCACACAACTTTCGAACGGCGGCTTGCGAGGCGTCGGCGGCGAGCAGGGTGTGGTCGATGTAGACGGCGAATTTAGAGGCAGTGGCTGGCATGAAGATGTCCTTTGCGGAGGTTGCAGCAACGGTGGCTGCCGGATGTTAATTTTAAATCATTAAATGTTAATATTATCACATTGTAAAATATTTTTTGCGAAAGCCTGCTTGATCCTGAAAACCGCTGATTTATTCATGCGGCAACTTTTTCCTAATTTGTGAAAATATTAACAAATCGTCTTGACACGTTAAGGGTTGAGGTCCAGATTTTCAAATGTGAATTGCAGTCACATTTGTGAGCGCCGCCCAACGATGGCAGCGCCCCACACCTGTAAAAGCCCCAACAACAATAAAAATAGGAATCACCATGTTGCAGATAGCCCGCAAGCCTGTTCATGCTTTTTCCCTGGCCCTCGCCATCAGTGCTGCTGCGCTGACCGCTGTGCCAGCCCACGCCAAAGACCTGAAAATCGGTTTCAGTCAGGTCACGCTGCAATCTCCCTTTTACGTCCAGTTGCGCGACGGTGCCAAAGAGGCGGCTGCCAAAGACGGCGACACGCTGATCTTTCTTGATGCCAACGGCGATATCAGCAAGCAGAACAACGACATTCAAGACTTGCTGACGCGCAAGGTCGACGTGCTGATCATCAACCCGGTCAACCCCGATTCTGTCGGTGCCGCCCTGGACGCCGCCAAGCGCGCCAAAGTCCCAGTGATTGCCGTGGACCGTGCGATCAATGGCGACGTGGCCGCTACCATCGGCCGCAACAACGAGAAAATGGGTGAGTTGTCCGGCAATGCCTTGCTCGCGGCGCTGAAAGTCAAGGGCGTAACCAAAGGCAAAGTCATCGAGATTCAAGGTGATGCTGGCGGCACGGTGATGAAACAGCGCCGTGCGGGCTTCCATACGGCATTCAAAGGCAGCGACTTCAAAATCATCGACGGCCCTTACAGCGAATACATGCGCGCCAACGCCGTGACCGCCATGCAGGATTTACTGCAAGCCAACCCCGACGTTAAAGCCGTGTTCGCGCACAACGACGACATGGCCATGGGCGCGTTGCAGGTGCTCAAGGAACGCGGCCTGACTAACGTGTTGGTGGCGGGCGTCGACGGTTTGTCCGAAGCGATCAACGCCATCGAAAGCGGCGACCAATACGTGTCCACTGCGCTCAACGACCCGCGTTATCTAGGTGAAATCACCATCGATGCTGCACGCAAACTGGCCACCGGCAAAACCGTGGATAAATTTGTCGACGCCGGCACCGAAGCCCTGACCAAAGCCAACGCGTCCCAGGTCAAGCACGACGCAACGTTCGGTGAGTACCGTCCCGGCGCGCAATAAACCTTTTCTGATTCATGAATGTTTTGGGGCGCCTCTCACGAGAGGTTCCTCCCTGCACGTCATTCAACACAGAGGATGTCATCGTGAAAGCAGCTGTCATGTACAAACCGGGCGATATCCGGGTCGAAGAAGTCGAAAAACCTACCGTCAAAGCCGGCCACGCATTAGTGAAGGTTGCCGCGTGCGGTGTCTGTGGTTCGGACATTCCAAGGATGCTGAGCAAAGGCGCGCACCGCATGCCGCTGATTTGCGGTCATGAATTCGCAGGTTTCATTGAAGAGATCGGTGAAGGCATCGAGGGTTATACGATCGGCGAACTGGTCACTGTGCCGCCGATGATCCCGGACGTCAGCAGCGATCAATACCAACGCGGTTTCCCTTCGCGTTCAGAAAACTATGACTACTTTGGCAGCCGTCGCGATGGCGCCTACGCCGAATATGTCAACGTACCGCTGACCAACCTGATCAAAGTTCCGGCGGGTATGGACCCGATTGCGGCGTCCCTGGTCGACCCGGCAGCCATTGCCTTGCACGCGATCTGGAAAGCCGACTTCAAGGCCGGGCAAAGCGCCGCAGTCGTAGGTTGCGGACCGATTGGCTTATTCGCCATTCAATGGCTGCGGTTGATGGGCGCCAAGGACATCATTGCCATTGACATCGCTGAAGAGAAACTGGCCATGGCCCGTGAGGCCGGCGCAACACACAGCTTGCTCAGTGGTGGTTCGGATGCTGAATTGCCGCGCTGCCAACTGGTAATCGAAGCAGCGGGTCATCCAAGTTCTATTAACCAAGCGGTGCAACTGGCCAAGGCCGGTGGTCACGTGGTGTTCATCGGCATTCCCACCACCGACGTACCTATTACTACCGCGACCTTTTCACACTTCCTGCGCCAGGAGATTTCCATGCACGGCGCCTGGAACTCGTTCTCTGCGCCCTTCCC
>NZ_JAMFRV010000736.1 GCF_026224925.1 Pseudomonas sp.
ATCACGGTGTACGACAACGGCGAAGGCTTGGCGACGATAGCGCTGCAACGCTTGCAGGATCTCGGCTACAGGGACGTGCGCTTGCTCGAAGGCGGCTTACAGGGCTGGCGCGAAGCCGGCGGCGAGCTGTTCATCGACGTCAACGTACCGAGCAAAGCCTTTGGCGAGCTGGTAGAGAGCCAACGCCACACGCCATCACTGGCCGCCGAGGAAGTGTTAGCACTGATCGAGTCCAACGCGGATGTGGTGGTGCTGGACGCTCGTCGTTATGACGAATACCAGACCATGAGTATTCCCAGTGGCATCAGCGTGCCGGGGGCTGAATTAGTGCTGCGCGCACGGGAACTGGCGCCAGACCCGAACACCCGCATCATCGTCAATTGTGCAGGCCGCACACGCAGCATCATTGGCACCCAATCGCTGGTGAACGCCGGGCTGCCGAACAAAATTTCAGCGCTGCGCAATGGCACGATTGGTTGGTTACTGGCCGGACAGACACTCGAACACGGCCAAGCCCGACGCTTCGCCGCCGTGAGCGAAGACACCCGTGAACTGGCCACCGCCGACGCATTTAAGGTGGCGCAAAAAGCCGGGGTCAAACGTGCGTCTCGCGCTGACCTGCACCACTGGCAAGCCGACGCCAGCCGTAGCACGTACCTGTTCGACGTACGCACCCCGGAAGAGTTTGCCCAAGGCCATTTGCCTGGATCGCGCTCGACGCCTGGCGGGCAATTGGTGCAGGAAACCGATCACTACGCCAGCGTCCGTGGCGCGCGCCTGGTGCTGATCGACGATGACGGCGTACGCGCCAACATGTCAGGCTCGTGGCTGGCGCAACTGGGCTGGGAAGTGTTCGTTGCCGACGACTTGCTGGCGACCGACTTCAGCGAAAAAGGCGACTGGAACGCACCTATTCCGGTGCCACACCAAGCCGAAGAAATCAGCGCTGAAACCCTTGCCCAATGGCGCACACAAGGCAATGTCGCGGTGCTGGATTTCACCACCAGCGCCAACTACGTCAAGCAACACATCCCCGGCGCGTGGTGGGTATTGCGTGCGCAGTTAAAAGAGGCGCTGGCGAACATTCCCGCCGCCGAACGCTATGTGCTGACCTGTGGCAGCAGCCGCTTGGCCCGGCTCGCGGTCTCAGAGGTCGAGGCGTTAACCGGCAAACAGGTGTTCCTGCTCAAGGGCGGCAGCGGTACATGGGTCGCGGCAGGTTTTGCCGTGGAAACCGGCGAAAGCCATCTAGCCTCGCCACGCATCGACCGCTATCGCCGACCGTATGAAGGCACCGATGCACCGCGTGAAGCAATGCAGGCGTACCTGGATTGGGAGTTCGGTCTAGTCGATCAGCTCGCACGGGACGGGACGCATGGTTTCTTTGTCATCTAGGAGTTGCAAATATCCTGTGGGACCGAATTCATTCGGGAAGCAATCGCTGCGGTTTGTCTGTTGTACCGCGCCGCTTCATTCGCGAATGAATTCGCTCCCACCGGGGGCATTCCTACAGATTTATCTTTCACAGTAAAACGCGGCCTTCCAGGGCCGCGAACTACCCCATAAACCTAAACAACACTTCCCTACCCGACCCCTCTCCAGGCGGAGGTTATTGATCAACAACAACGAGAGGTTCCATCCCCATGTCCGTCGTACTCGCACAGTCATCCAGCCAGCCCGTTTCCAGCACTCAATCCCTTCAGGTCACTCGCCTTGAGCCGACCATCGGTGCGGAAATTTCCGGCATTGATTTGAGCCAACCGATCACCTCAGCCCTGCGCGATGAGCTGCGCGCGTTGTTGCTGGAACACAAGGTGATCTTCTTTCGCGATCAACACATCGACACCGCACAGCAGATCGCTTTCGCCCAGCAGTTCGGTGAGCTGTACGTACACCCGACCACACAGCAGAACGACACCAGTAAACCGCACGCGCATCTCATCCAGGCCCAGGACGACCGCAAGTTGTATGGCCCGCGCACCAGTGGCCGTTGGCACACCGACACCAGTTGGTTGCTGCAACCCACCCTTGGGGCGGTTTTGCGCGCCGTAGATTTGCCGGAGATTGGCGGCGACACGCTGTGGGCCGACACGGCAGCGGTGTACCAAGGGCTGCCGGAAGAATTGCGCGAAGAAATCGACTCGCTGTTCGTGGTGCATGACTTCAAGAAAGCCCTGGATCAAGTGGGATTCGATTACCCGATCCTTGCTCACCCACTGGTCCGTACCCATCCGGAAACCGGCGTAGACAGCCTGTTCATCAACTTCTCGCAGAACCCGTCGGTAATCGGCTGGGAGCCTGAACGCAGCAAACAGTTGATTGCTCGCTTGTTGCTGGAAGTGAGTAAACCGGAGCATCAGGTGCGTTTCAAATGGAGCAAAAACTCCATCGCCTTCTGGGATAACCGTTCGACCCTTCATTACCCGGTCTACAACTACGGCGACTACCCACGGCGCATGGAGCGGGTGCTGATCGCTTACAACGACATCCCGCATCGCGTTAGAAAATCCTAACTGTAGATAACGCTTTGTTGGCAACGACATGGTTTGTCTGACCTACCGTGCGGCTGCCTTCCCGAATGAATTCGGTCCCACAGGGATCGCAAATAAACCTGTAGGAGCGAATTCATTCGGGAAGCGGTTTATGCGGTGTACCGACAGCCGACGTAATCAGTCCCCTCCGTTTTAACGACATCGCTACAGCGTACGGCTGGACCGTGCGCCATGACATTTCAAGGAAGTCCTCCCATGGCCGTGAACAGAACCCGTAAGAACAATGATTACATGGCCTACGCAGCCCTCAGCCTGTTGGCCAGCAGCATTCAGGTTCACGCCGCGACTGCCGACAGCGACCCGACACTGAACACCGTCGTGGTCACCGGTAACCGTGGCGACAAGCCGCGCACGGTGGCTGACAGCCCGTCACCCATTGATGTAATCAGCGCCGAACAGCTGCAAGCCACTGGCAAAGTCGGGCTCAAGGAAATCCTCGCGCGCCTGTTGCCATCCTTCAACTTGCCCGCAATCAATGGCGGCGGGACGTCGTGGTCGGTGCGTGGCGTGACCATGCGCGGTTTGTCCGGCGATCAGGTGTTGGTGCTGGTCAATGGCAAACGGCGACACAACACCGCGCTGATCAACAACCTTGCGCGTATCGGTACAGCAGCGGTGCCGGTCAACCTGGACTTGATCCCGGTGTCGGCCATCGACCACATCGAAGTCCTCCGCGACGGAGCCTCGGCACAATATGGCTCGGACGCGATTGCCGGGGTCATCAACATTATCCTCAAGGAAAACGACAGCGGTGGCAGCGCCGAAACCAGTTTTGGGCGTTACGGCAGCGGCGATGGCGACACGGTGCACCAGACCCTCAACTACGGCCTGCCAATGCCCAACGACGGCTTTCTCAACGTGGCGCTGGACACTAAAGAACAAGAACCTTTTGACCGTACTGGCAGCGCAACCGGATTATTGTACGGAACGGCGGCGCATCCCGACCCACGCGATCAGACCGTGAACCGCAATGGCTGGAACCCCAGTTACGGGCTCGGCCGCGAGAAGGTCACTAACGGCAGCTATAACCTCGAAGTGCCGCTACAGAACGGCGCCAAGTTCTATTCTTTCTCCACCTTCAGCTACATGGAGACCACCAAAGTTACCGGTAACTATCGGCCCAACGATATCAACTCCCTGGCAGGCGACCCCAACAGCCCCTATCCCGACGGCATCCACGCGCAACGGAAAAACCGTACTAATGACTTCCAACTGGCGGCGGGTTTTAAAGGTGATATTGGCGGCTGGAACTACGACGCCAGCACCACGTGGGGCGAGGACGACTCAGTGCTCAACGCCGCCAACACGATCAACCCGTCATTGGGGCCGACCAGCCCGACCTCGTTCAACCTGGCCGAGCAGATTTTTGATCAGTGGACCAGCAACCTCGACTTCAACCGCAGCTTCGACATCGGCCTGAAGAACCCACTGCAAGCGTCGTTTGGTTTCGAGGAGCGCTTCGAGCGCTATGAAATCGACCCCGGCGACTATGACAGCTACACCCCTGGCAATTATGTGCTGCCCAGCGGCCCGTTTGCCGGGACCACCCCGCTGCCGGGGCTGGCATCTTACAACGGCACCAGCGTCGCTGACGCCGGGAGCATCAGCCGCAACAACGTCGCCAGCTACTTCGACTTGGGCACGGACCTCACCGACAAATGGTACGTCGGCGTTGCTGGGCGTTACGAGCATTACACCCAAGACATCGGCAGCACCTGGAGCGGCAAATTCTCTACCCGCTATGAGATTGCGCCTGGATTTGCGTTTCGCGGCACGGTGAACAACGGCTTCCGCGCACCGTCGTTGGCGCAGACGATATATTCGTCATCAACCTTTACCTCGGGTGGCGTGGTCAACGGCCAACAGACATCAGTGCCGGTCAAGGTACTGCCCGTGGACACGCCCGAAGCAATAGCCCTCGGCGCGAAAAAACTCAAGCCCGAGAAGTCGCTGAACTACAGCTTCGGTTTTACCTACGAGCCTGTGGATAACTACCGGCTGACGACTGACTTCTATCAAATCGCGATCCGCGACCGCATCGTCTCCACCAGCCTGCTCGGTGGCCCGGCAATCTCGCAGATTCTCGCCGCCAACGGCCTCTCACCGTCGTTGTATGCGCAGTATTACGCCAACGCCGTGAGCACCCGCACCCGCGGCGTCGACATCGTCAACGAGTACCGCCAGCAACTTGGCGCCTACGGACAAGTACGCTGGAGCGCGGCATACAACTGGAACCAGACAAAGATCGAAAGCATGGAGGACAACCCCGATCAACTCTCCAGCCTTGGGTCGCAATATCAGCTATTCGACAGACGTTTGCAGAAGGACCTGACCGTCGCTACGCCTCAGTCGAAATTGATTTTGGCCTCGGACTGGAAGATCACGGATTACAACGTGAACCTCGCCGTAACCCGCTTTGGCAGCTACATCGAAGGCGACAACAACCCGATCAACGACCGCAAATTTTCGGCCAAATGGATCACCGACCTGGACGTCGCCTACAACCTGACCAAACACCTGACCATGGCCTTGGGCGCGAACAACCTGTTCAACGTCTACCCGGATAAAAAGGGCATTCAGGACTGGGCCGGGGCTTATAAATATGGGCAGTTCTCACCGTTCGGGTTTGGCGGGTCGTATTACTACACCCGGTTGGCTTACAACTTTTGATTGGAGCGGATTATCGAGGTTTCTGTGGGACCGAATTCATTCGGGAAGCGGCCAGCGCGGTTTTTCAGAATGACCGCGTTGCTGCTTTCCCGAATGAATTCGGTCCTACAGAAATTGATATCCCCAAAAATATTTATTCATAATATTTATATTAACTCATGCAATAAATCAAAAAAATACATAATTAGCTTATAACCAAAAGATACTTCACATTCGTTTCTTATAGGAATAACTTCAACGCAAGACCGACCCCTTTTCCAGGCGGAGGCCGCTGATACGCACCTTTTTGCTTGGAGATACGTTTTTATGACGCTGCATTCTTTCTCTCGCCTGTTGTTGGGCGCTTTGCTTGTTGTGTCGATTGGCCAACAGGCACAGGCCGCGGACCTTCAACCGCTGCTGGTGGCCAATCAGAAGTCGTCGATCAAGGTATTGCTGGAGGCCTCGGGAGAGTTGAAGGATGTGCCCTACAAAATCGAGTTTTCCGAGTTCGCGGCAGCCGCACCGCTGGGTGAAGCGCTGAATGCCGGCGCGGTGGATGTCGGCGGGTTGGGCGATGCACCGTATGTATTTGCCCTCGGTGCCGGTGTGCCGTTGAAAGTGGTCAGCATCACTCACGCCGAGGGCCGCTACACCACGGCGATTCTAGTACCGCAGAATTCCCCACTTAAAACCGTCAGCGACCTGAAGGGCAAACGCATCGTTACCGGTCGCGGCTCTATCGGGCACTTTCTGGCGATCAAGGCGTTGCGTGAAGCAGGCCTGAAAACCAGTGACGTAACCTTCATTTACCTACTGCCTAGCGAGTCTCGTTTGCTGCTCGACAGCGGCGACGCCGACGCTTGGGCCACGTGGGACCCGTACACCACCATCTCCATCACG
>NZ_JAMFRV010000737.1 GCF_026224925.1 Pseudomonas sp.
GCCCGGCGAGCGGCTGATCACCTTGCACGTGCAAACCCAGCTGCCAAGCCTGATGTATGGCTTCAACGTGCCGAGTATGGCTACCGCTGAAGACAAGCGCTCAGTGAACGCTTTACGCCTGATTTCCGCGCTGCTCGACAGCGGTTACAGCGCGCGTATTCCGGCCCGCCTGGAACGTGGCGAAGAATTGGTCTCCGGTGCGTCTTCGAGCTACGACGCTTTCAGCCGTGGAGACAGCCTGTTCATGATCAGCGCCACGCCCAACGTGCAGAAAAAGAAAACCCTGGCCGATGTCGAAGCCGGGATCTGGCGCCTGTTGAATGAATTGAAAACCACACCGCCGACCCCTGCTGAGCTAGAGCGGGTTCAGGCGCAGGTGATCGCCGCGCTGGTCTTTGAACGCGATTCGATTACCAGTCAAGCCAGCACCATTGGCGAGCTGGAAACAGTTGGCTTGTCGTGGAAACTCATCGACGAAGAATTGGACTCGATCAAAAGCGTCACTCCAGCCGACATTCAAAAAGCGGCGCGCACCTACTTCATCCGCGAGCGCCTCAGCGTTGCGCATGTTTTGCCTGAGGAGAAAGCACATGAGTGAGTGCAAGGGTATGCATTACTCGCGGTTCGGCATGGGCGCACTGGCAGTTCTCGGACTGTTCACCATGTTCTCGGCCCAGGCTGACAGCAGCCCTACCGACGCTCCGGCAACGGCCTATAACCTGCAATCGCTGAAAGAACTGGACGGCAAACCGCCAGCCCACCGCACAGTGAATATCCAGACCTGGAAAACCGCAGAGGGCGCCAAGGTGCTGTTTGTCGAAGCGCGGGAATTGCCGATGTTCGACATGCGCCTTATTTTCGCCGCCGGCAGCAGCCACGATCAGGGCACTCCCGGAATCGCAGTGCTGACTAACGCCATGCTCAACGAGGGCGTAGCGGGTAAAAATGTCAGTGCTATTGCTGAAGGCTTCGATGGCTTGGGCGCAAATTTCGGCAATGGCGCTTACCGTGACATGGCCTTGGCGTCGTTGCGCAGCCTTAGCGCCGTGGACAAACGCGAACCGGCGTTGAAGCTGTTCGCCGACGTCGTGGGCAAACCTACGTTTCCCCAAGACTCGCTGACCCGGATCAAAAACCAACTGCTGGCCGGGTTCGAATACCAGAAACAGAACCCCGGCAGGCTGGCGGGTAACGAGCTGTTTGAACGTCTCTACGGGGATCACCCCTACGCGCACCCAAGCGAAGGCACCGCCAAAAGCGTGCCCCCGATCAGCATCGCGCAACTTAAAGCGTTCCATGCCAAAGCGTATGCCGCTGGGAACGTAGTGATCGCGTTGGTCGGCGACTTGTCCCGCGCCGAAGCCGAAGCCATTGCCGCGCAGGTATCTTCCTCGCTGCCGAAAGGTCCTGCTTTGCCGAAAATTGCCGAACCAACGGCACCGAAAGCGGGCGAAACCCACATCAACTTTGCCTCCAAGCAGACGCACTTGATGCTCGCTCAGTTGGGCATCGACCGAAATGACCCAGACTATGTCGCGTTGACCTTGGGCAATTCGGTACTGGGAGGTGGTGGCTTCGGCAGCCGTTTGATGACGGAAGTGCGAGAGAAACGTGGCCTTACCTACGGTGTTTCGTCAGGCTTCACTCCGATGGAAGTCCAGGGCCCTTTCATGATCGCCCTGCAAACTCGCGCCGAACTCAGCGTAAACACTCTGAAGCTGGTGCAGGACATTGTGCGAGAATTCCTCGTCACCGGTCCTACGCAGAAAGAGCTGGACGACGCCAAGCGTGAATTGGCCGGCAGTTTTCCACTGTCCACCGCGAGCAATTCCGATATCGTGGGCCAATTAGGCGCAATCGGCTTCTACAATCTGCCACTGACGTTCCTCGAAGACTTCATGCAGCAAGCGCAGAGCACCACGGTTGAACAGGTCAAAACCGCGATGAACAAGCACTTGAGTGCAGACAAAATGGTGATCGTCACTGCCGGCCCAACGGTCGTGCAAAAAGAGTTGCCGCCACCAACTGATAACCCCGTCGAGCAGCCGCTTGGCGTACCGGAGCATTAATGGCTAATCCAAGACCTAAGGGCCACAACGGCCTGGGTCAACTACGTATCATCGGTGGCCAATGGCGCAGCCGGCGCCTGACATTCCCTGACGCTCCTGGCTTGCGCCCGACACCTGATCGCGTGCGTGAAACCCTGTTCAACTGGCTGGCGCCGACCATCGAGGGCGCACGCGTGCTCGATCTGTTCGCCGGCAGCGGCGCGTTGTACCTGGAAGCACTGTCCCGTGGCGCGAGCATGGCGTTAGCGCTGGATTCCAGCAGCGCGGCGATTACCAGCCTGCGTCAGAACCTGGCAGCCCTTGAGTGCACGACCGGGCAGTTGGTACACACCGATGCACTGCGTCATCTGGAAGGTCAGCCTGCGCAGCAATTCGACGTGGTCTTCCTCGACCCGCCGTTCCACCAAGGTTTGCTGCCTGCGGCCTGCGCCTTGTTGGAGGAGCGTAATTGGCTGGCCGATGAGGCATGGGTTTATACCGAAAGCGAAATACCACCGGCCACTATCGGCGTACCGGGTAAATGGCGCCTGCACCGTGAGAAAAAGGCCGGCCAGGTGTACTACGCGTTGTGGCAGCGGTAATTGATCGCGGTGCGCCTGGCGCACCGCATCAAACCCTTCCCGAATGAATTCGGTCCAACAGGTGCTCCTACGGACACTGGAGATCCCCTGTAGGACCGAATTCATTCGGGAAAGCGGTTTACCGGGTCACCCATACCATTCATGAAAAACCCCCGCACGCCGCTCTGCAGTTGTGGCAACGTAGCGTTCAAGCAGTCCCGTGAATTTGCCGATGAGTTTCGACGTGCCTATCCGACCTGCCTTGCCGACACCCGATGAACGCTTTATCCCGGCTCTAGGTCTGGGAAATCCGCACCTGCAAACCTTATGGGGCCCGGTGTGGCGCAAAAAAACGCGGCTGGCCCGTGAGCGTGAACGGTTGTGGCTGGAAGACGGCGACTTTCTGGACCTGGATTGGTATGGCCCGCACGAAACAGATGCGCCACTGGTGCTGGTACTGCACGGTCTGACCGGATCGTCTAACTCGCTGTATGCAGTGGGCTTACAGCGGGCTCTGGCAGCGCAAGGTTGGGCCAGCGTGGCGCTGAACTGGCGCGGCTGTTCTGGCGAGCCTAATCTTCTACCGCGCAGCTATCACTCGGGCGCCACTGAAGACCTTGCCAGCGTCGTCGCCCACGTCCATGCAAAACGGCCGCTGGCACCCTTATATGCTGTCGGTTACTCCCTTGGGGGCAACGTGCTGCTCAAGTATCTTGGCGAAGAAGGCAATAACTGCAAACTTCAAGGCGCCGTTGCGGTATCGGTGCCGTTCCGTCTGGACCAATGCGCAGACCGTATTGGTCAAGGCTTTTCCAAGGTTTACCAAGCGCACTTCATGCGCGAAATGCTTGCCTATATCCGAGACAAACAACGACGCTTCCAGCATGAAGGGCTCAGTGAAGGGTTGGCCGAGCTGTCAGCGCTTGGCTCGCTGGAGAATATGCGCACGTTTTGGGACTTCGATGGCCGGGTGACCGCGCCGTTAAATGGGTTCGTCGACGCCAAGGACTATTACCGCCGCGCCTCCAGCCGTTATTTTCTCGGTGATATCCGCACGCCTACGCTGATTATTCATGCGATTGACGATCCTTTTGTGTTCCCTCACAGCCTGCCCGACCCCGACGAATTGTCATCCAGCACCCACTTCGAGCTTCAGGCCCGGGGCGGTCATGTTGGCTTCGTCGAAGGTTCGCTTAGAAAACCCGGCTATTACCTCGAACGCCGTATTCCGCAGTGGTTAAGTACCGCTCACGGTGTTGGTTCAACAGCCGCTGACTGAGTTAGCCGCGCACAAACATGCGAGACACGCTTTTCCTGACCGCCTACTATGCGCGCCTAAGGAGAGACAAATGTCCCGTCATCAGTTGTATTCCCATGGTCTTCGCGACAGCGTTCCAATGCTGGTCGGCATCGCCCCCTTCGGCATCATTTTCGGCACGTTGGCTGGCGCTGGCGGCTTGTCCTTATGGCAAGCGCTTGGCATGTCGCTGTTCGTCTACGCCGGTTCCGCACAGTTCATTGTCGTCAGCCTGATGGGTGCGGGCGCCAGCGCAGTAGTGATTTTTCTGACCACATTCATCGTCAACCTGCGCCATGTGTTGTACAGCGCCACGCTGCAACCCCAGGTCAATGAGCTGCCCCAGAGATGGCGCGTGATACTGGCATTTTGGCTGACCGATGAGACTTTTGCGGTAGTGCAGCGCTATTACTTGGTCCACGGCCGCTCCGCGCTGGGGCATTGGTATTGGCTGGGTGTCGCCAGTTCGCTGTATGCCTGTTGGGTCGGCAGCTCAGTGGTCGGCGTGTTGTTCGGCGAAGCGGTACCTGACATGGCGGGCTGGGGGCTGGAGTTCGCAATGCTCGCGACCTTTATCGGTATTGTCGTGCCCTTGTTGCGCAATCGACCGCAAGTCGTGGCGGCTCTGGCGGCAGGCGCCGTGGCCTTGATCACGCATGCCTGGCCGTACAAACTTGGATTGATGGCGGCGGCATTCAGCGGGATTGCGGTGGGTGTGTTGCTGGAACGTCGACGCGCCACCGTGGACGATGCATCGAGCAACGAGGTGCATTTATGAGTTACTGGTGGCTTATCCTGGGCATGGCTGCAATCACCTTTTTGATGCGATACAGCCTATTCGCGTGGCCGAACCTGCGCTTCCCGCCAGTTGTTCGCCAGGGGCTGCATTACGTCCCGACTGCTGTGCTGACTGCCATCGTAGTGCCAGGCATGCTGCTGCCCGACGGCGAGCATTGGCAGTTGAACCTCGATAACGCGTATTTGTTAGCAGGTTTAGCAACCATCGCCATCGCAGCACTTAGCCGTAACCTGCTAGCGACCATTGGTGGCGGATTGCTGGTGTTTTTCCTGCTGCGCTGGGCGTTGGGGCAGATTTAAGGCTTCCCGAATGAATTCGGTCCTACAGAGGATCGAATTCTTTCTGTGGGACAGAATTTATTAGGTTTGCAGAGGATCGGATTTTTCCTGTGGGACCGAATTCATTCGGGAAGCAGGCGCCGCGGTTTGTCTGATATACCGCGTTGCCCCCCTTCGCGAACAAGTTCGCTCCCACTGAATCCGGGAGGTGGCTAAAACCTGCTCATGCGCCGGTTGCGATTTCGCGCTTGGGGTCGGTGATCCATTCGCTCCACGATCCTGCGTACAGCTTGCCCAGCGGGTAGCCCGCCAAGCTTAGCGCGAAGAGGTTATGGCACGCCGTCACCCCAGAACCGCAATACGCCACCAAGTCATCGGGTGAACGGTCCTCCAGCTTCGCCGCGAAGCGCTGTTTGAGCTGATCGGCAGGCAGAAAGCGCGCGTCCGGGCCAAGGTTTTCGTTGAACGCCGCACACACCGCGCCGGGAATATGGCCGGCGACAGGATCAATCGGCTCAACCTCGCCCCGAAAACGCGGCTCGGCGCGGGCATCTATCAAGGTCATTTCCGGCCGGCCCAAACGCGCTTGCAACGCGTCAGCGCTAAGCAGCAACGATGCGTCCGCATGCCCAGTGAAATTCCCTTTTTCAGTGACCGGCACCTCCAGACTCAGCTTTTTACCCGCCGCGTGCCAAGCCTTCAGGCCGCCATCCAGCAAGTACACGCCGTCACGCTTGCCCAACCACGCCAACAACCACCAGCCCCGCGCAGCGAACGCACCGGGCGCGTCGTCGTAAAGCACGATTTCACTGTCCTGATTGATGCCCCAATCCTGTAGACGTTGGATCAAATCAACCGGGTTCGGCAACGGATGACGACCCGTTACGCCCTTGGTCACGGGGCCGCTTAAATCCCGCTCCAAGTCCGCAAACAGTGCACCCGCGATATGTCCCTCGGCGTAGCTGCTGTGGCCGTATTCCGGGTCTTCCAAGGCGAAGCGGCAATCCAGAATCACCAACCCAGGTTCATCGAGTCGGGCAGACAGTTGCTCCGGGCTGATCAGTTGCGCAATCGTCATGACGGGCTCCGCTCCTATAAGGAAAAGGGAAAAGTAGGGTCAGCTGACTTCCTGTAGCGCTCGATGCAGCGGCACATAAAACTCTTCACACAGCGTGCTCACTGAGAGTCGCGCTTGTGGAGTGACGTAGCCTAATTCCAACATCAGCACTTGGTAAACACCTCGGCGAAGGGCCTCTTCGCTGAGGCGCGTGGAGTTTTCCGTGGTGGTGCACAGAAAACGTACCCACGACGTGAGGATAATCCAGGCGTTAAGGGTCAGCGACTCGATCTGTACTTTGTCCATTTGCAGAATACCCGCCTCGACAAATCCGCCGTAGATGGCCATCCCGTGAATCATGCAGCGCTGGGAAAACCGCCGATAACGCGCAGCCAACTCAGGATCGGCATCGAGTAGATGCTCCAGGTCGCGGTGCAAAAACCGGTAGCGCCACATGCCATCGAGCAACTCCAGCAGGTAAGAACGCTTGTCTTCAACCCCCGGCAAACGGCCTTTGGGTAACCGCAAAAAGCTGTCCACCAGCGTTTCATACGCAGTAAACAGCTCGGCAATAATCGCCTGTTTATTAGGGAAGTGGTAATACAGATTGCCCGGTGAGATTTCCATGTGCGCAGCGATATGGTTGGTACTGACGCTGCGCTCACCCTGCTGATTGAACAGCTCCAGACTGATGTGCACGATGCGCTCACGGGTTTTGATACGTGGAGCCATGTTCAGGTCGACCGGTTTAAGCGAGATGAGCTGGATCTTAGCGCAACCGTCGCGCAGCACACACGACAACGTAGTGCTGGTGACGAAGCTGCTACGCCTTGCCGAAGGTGACATCCAGCGTCATCGAATCGGTATGGCGCATCGGATTTTGGCCCTGTGGCAGTTTGTCGTCATCGGGGTGCATGTAGCTCATGCCCGTGCCCAAGGTGTCCGTCATGAACTGCCCGCCTTTATTCATAGTGTCCGACGAACCGTCGTAAAAACCGGCGACGGTTTTGTTGCCAGCCGAGTCAGCCGTGACGATTTCGCCGGATGCTTTATCGGCGATGCTTTTCGTGTCACCGATCTCGAAACCTTTATTGTCAGTGGCGTGAATCGCCGCGTTACGCCCGTCGATGTAGCTGGTGTTGATGAATCCGTTGTAGAACTCAAGCCGGCTGGCGTCTGATTTGTATTTGCCGTCTGAGTCCGCTTGCTTCAGCAGTCCGGTGAAATCGCTTTGAAAGTTCATCTTCCCTTTCTGCCCTGGTTGCAGGGTCATCTCCGCGGTCAATTGGTCATTCTTGTCGAACTGACCGACTTTGATCGCGTGATCCTGGGTGTTAGTGACGTTGAAGGTGCGCGGACCACTGCCGGCAGTCGGCCCATCACCGGTCGGTGATGCAGCGCCAGCGGCGGCCACCTGGGTCGGGGTGTCGCTCGTTGTTGGTTTACTCGCACTGTCGGCGGGTAGCACCTGCGCGGTATTGGCAAGTGCCTGGGGTGCGCTTGCAGCAGCGGGCAACGAACTGTCTGCCACATCAGTTGGCCCAGGTGAACTGGCCGCACGCGATACCGGCTTCTGACCGCCTGCATCGTCCGTCGACGACGAACCCGGATCGTTTTGATTCTGCGGCATCATTAGCGAAATAATGCGCATCAATTGGCTGACGAGATCGCGCACGAATGCAGCCAAATCATCGCCGCCCGGAGCTTGTTGGTTGCCTTGCATGCGATTCGCTGACGACGGTTCGGACGGGCCGCCAAAGTTGATCATCCCGTTGGCAGGCGCCTTGGCAGCAAACTGAGTTGCGTTGGAAGATTGCTCCGATGGGCTAGCAAAGTTGACCTGGGTCTGCCCTTCCCGCTTGGCTGCACTATTGGTCAGCAATGGCGATGATGCGTTGCGCAGGTGGGCGGCATCGGCATCGAGAAAGCTCAAATTTTGAGCGGACGGACCGAGTACTTTCATCGACATGCGCAAACCCTCGAGCGAAGTGAATGCTATCTGGGTGGCACATTGATTCTTTCGGTTCCCAAAGGCCCGGACCATCTGTCTGGAATAGGCGGATTCATCTATACCCAAGTCATTCTGCACAGGACGAGACATACCGCATTTGACTTTATAGAGTCATCACTCTAAAAACACAGTACAACGCTAAAAAGAGCCACGCTCATGCCCGCCGAAATCGCCTACCTGCAAGAGTCCGAACGGACCCTCACCGAGCTTGATCAGCTATTCAACGCTCAGCGCCTAGCCTTTGCAGCTAACCCAATGCCAACTGCCGGCCAGCGCCAGCAATGGCTGAAGGCCCTGCGCACGCTGCTAA
>NZ_JAMFRV010000738.1 GCF_026224925.1 Pseudomonas sp.
GCTGTACTTTTTGCTCTTGTATAGCGTGATGGTGCCGGCCGGTGTCTGGATGCGCAGGTTGTTATCGTGGCTGCCGGCTTCGATCAGGCAGACGCTGATAGTCGGGTCCGCGCTCAGGCGGTTGGCCAGGACGCAGCCAGAAGATCCCGCGCCGACGATTACGTAGTCAAAGTCCGTTTTCATGCGTTTCTCCTTACGGGGCTCACTGATTGACGGCGGGCGCGACGTCGGCTGGCAATGTAGTAAATCGGGGAGATGACCACCAAGCCGACGATCCAGGAGATGTCTGCGCCGCCCATGGCGTGAGCAATCACGCCGGTATAAAGCTCGGTCGCCATGAACGGGATCTGCACCAGGATGCCCAACACGTAGCAACCGACTGCCGTCCAGTTGAAGTAACCGTAGATGCCACCGTCACGGCGGAAGAATGATTCGACGTCGTACTTGCCGTGGGCGATCAGGTAGTAGTCCACCAGGTTAATCGCGGTCCACGGCACCAGCACGTACAACAACAGCAGAATGAAGTTGGTGTAATTGGCCATGAAGTCATCCTGGCCGAGCAGCGCCAGGGTGAGCGAAATCGAGAACAAGACCAACGCGGTCACCGCGCGGGACAGCGCCCCAGCCGACCATTTTGGTATCAGTGTCTGGCCGACAGTGATGGCCGAGAGGGTGCCGCAATACAGGTTCATGGCATTGGTGGCAGCAATGCCGATGGAGAACACGGCCATGACCAGGGTCGCGATGCTGCCGGTCATTGTGATAAGCCCGGCGATGATGTCGCCTTCAACGCTTAAACCGACGACGACACCCAGGGCCATGGGCAGTATCGAACCCAGGCAGCAGCCCCAATAGCTGGACCAGAACGCAGATCTGCCGCCGGTATCGGCGGGCATGTAGCGCGAATAGTCCGAGACATACGGCGCATACGCCAGTTGCCACAGGGCTGCGATCGACAGCGTGCCGAGAAAGCCCTGCACGTTGAATGCGTTGCGTTGCAGGAAATCAGCCGGCAGGCCATGCACCCCAATGATCCAGATGAAGCACAGCAGCAGGATCGCCCCGGAGAGGTAAGACATTACGCGGGTATAAGCATGGATCAGGCGATAGCCAAACACCGTCGCTATCACGCTTATGACACCCACCAGCACAATGCCTTGGTTGGTGCTGAACAGCGGAAAACGACTGTGCAGCGATTGACCGCCCAGTACCAGATTGGAGGCGAAAAACCCCAGGTACATAATCACCACCAGCGCCACCACCAGCAACGAGCCGTAAGAGCCGAACTGACCGCGAGTCTGGACCATCTGCGGTACGCCCAACTGCGGGCCTTGTGCCGAGTGCAGGGCCATGAAAATGCCGCCAATCAGGTTCCCCGCGATCAACGCCACCATGGCCGCCATGAACGGCAGCTTGAACACGGTCACCGCCAAGGCACCCGTGACCACGGTCAACAACATGATGTTGGAGCCGAACCAGATAGTGAACAAATCGCGGGCGCGACCGTGGCGTTGATCGAGGGCAATGGGCTGAATGGTGCTTAGTTCAAGGGTTGCCGGTCTTGAGTCATTATTATTCATGGGATTCGTCCACTGGGGTATCGCCCGGGTAGATCACTCGGGCATTTATGGCTGGCATCGCGTCGGTTACGCCTTTGCTATGCAAAGGATTTGCCGTTTAGCGCAGTTGGAACCAGGTGGTTTTCAGTTGGGTGTATTTATCGAATGAATGCAGCGACAGATCTCGGCCGAAACCCGACTGTTTACCGCCGCCGAACGGCACGCTGACGTCCAGGGCATCCACGGTATTCACCGAAACGGTCCCGGCATTCAAGCGACCCGCCACCCGATGCGCGCGGTTGAGGTCATCGGTCCAGACCGAGGCCGCGAGTCCGTAGATATGGTCGTTGGCCATCTTCACCGCTTGGTCTTCATCGTCGAAGGCGGTGATCGCCAGTACCGGACCGAAGACCTCTTCGCGAGACAGGCGCATGTCGGGGCTGACTCCGGTGAACAGCGTTGGCTGAATGAAGTTGTTCGATCCGTTGATCGTTAGACGTTTACCGCCGGCCAACAGATGTGCGCCACTGGCGCTTGCCTCGGTGATGTAATCCATCACGCGCTCGGCTTGTCTGGCATCGACAATCGCACCCATTCTGCTCGCCGGATCGAGCGGGTCACCGGGCTGCCATTGCTTGGCTTTCTCGATCAGGCGCTCAACGAATTCATCGTGAATGGAACGCTGCACCAGCAACCGTGAGTTCGCCGAGCACACTTCGCCCTGATTGAAAAAGATCCCGAACGCAGCTTTTTCGGCCGCCAAGTCCAAGTCCTGACAATCGTCGAACACCAGGTTCGGGCTTTTGCCACCGCACTCCAGCCAGACTTGTTTGAGGTTCGACTGCGCCGAGTACTGCATGAAGTATTTGCCCACCTGGGTCGAACCCGTGAACACCAGTGCATCGACGTCCGGGTGCAGGCCCAAGGCGCGGCCTGCCTGCTCGCCCAGCCCGGTCACAACGTTGAACACACCCTCCGGAACCCCAGCCTGCAACGCCAGTTCAGCCAGGCGCAGGGCGGAGAAGGGCGACTGCTCGGCAGGTTTCAGGATCACGCTATTACCCGCAGCCAGGGCGGGAGCGAGTTTCCAGGCGGCCATGTCCAGCGGAAAGTTCCACGGCACTACGGCGGCGATGACGCCCAGCGGCGCCCGCGTAATTGTGGCCAGTACATTAGGACCGGTCGGCGCGACTTGGTCGTACAGTTTGTCGAGGCTTTCGGCGTACCAGGCAAATACCTGCGCGGCGCCGGGGACGTCAATGGTGTAGGCGTCCATGACAGGCTTGCCCATGCTCAGCGAGTCGAGCAATGCCAGCTCTTCGCGGTGGGCAAGAATCAGCTCGGAGAGCCGCAGAAGGATGCCCTTGCGCTCGCGAGGGGCCATACGTGCCCACGGCCCGTGTTCAAACGCGTTGCGGGCGACACCGACGGCCAGGTCAATGTCGGCGTCGGCGCAGGCGGTGACGCGGGCGAGCAGGGTATTGGTGGCCGGATTGATCACCGCGAACGTCTTGCCGTCCTGTGAGTAATGGGCCCGCCCGCCGATGTTCGCTGCATCGATAAAGTGTTGTTTTTTTGCCAGGCTTTGCCAAGCGTTTAGGTCAGTCACTGCAGTCTCCAAGATAGCCAGTGAGGGCTACATCCACGATCAGTTGTGCCGATAGTGGTCGAAGTATCGAAAGCAGGAAATGAGTAAAAATGTGTTCGCTATCGATAAAAAAACTCACCAGCCGTGCACGATTTTGGTGCGTAAAGGGTGTTAGGCGACGACAGGTTTTTTAGCATCAAGCGCCAAGAAATTGCTTGTTTCCCGGCTGGCGTGAACGCCGCAGAATCCACGCACGATCCAGTTCCAGAACGGCCCGATTCTTGAAGGGCCATACAGAACTTCATGATTGCGTCACGGGACGGTTACTCCGGCGAATGGCCGCTTTTTTTTGCGATCAACTACTCTGTGGATCGACCACAGGCGTCGTTGCCACGCCCCGTTTTGATGCGTGATCCACCACTTACGAGGTAGCAATGGCTGCTTACAACCTGCGACAACTCAAATATTTTGTCACCACCGTCGAGTGCGGCAGTGTGGCTGAGGCGTCCCGCAAGCTGTACATCGCTCAGCCCTCGGTTTCGACGGCTATCAAGCAATTGGAAGAAAGCTTCGCCGTGCAGCTGTTCATTCGCCACCACGCCCAAGGCGTTTCATTGACCCCTAGTGGTGCGCGCTTCTACCGCAAGGCGCAGGAGTTGTTGCGGGTAGCTCACGAGTTTGAGCAGAACGCCCTGGCCGATAACGATGTGGTCTCCGGACAGATCGATATCGGCTGTTTTGAAACGGTCGCGCCGCTTTATTTGCCACGCCTGATCGCGGGCTTTCGGGATCGCTGGCCTGGGGTGGAAATTCGTATTCGCGACGGCGAACAACAGGAGTTGGTCCAGGCGTTGACCTCGGGCAGTATCGATCTGGCGATACTCTATGAGCATGATCTGGACAGCACCATCGATACCGCGCCGTTGATGACACCTCAGCAGCCCTATGCACTGTTGCCCGAGGGGCACCGTTTCGCCCATCAGGCGAAAGTATCGCTCAATGATCTGGTGCTGGAGCCTATGGTGCTGCTGGACGTGCAGCCCAGCCGTACCTATTTTGTGAGCATCTTCGAGGAACGCGGGCTGACGCCGCATATTCTGTTCAGCTCGCCGTCCATCGAGATGGTTCGCGGTATGGTCGGGCGCGGGTTCGGCTTTTCGATTCTGGTAACCCGGCCGCATTCCGAATACACCTACGACGGGCAAAAGGTGGTGTGCGTGCCATTGGCCGAGCAGGTCACCGGCTCCGGGCTGGCAGCGGCGTGGTTGCGCCGTTCGCAGCTGACCAAGCCGGCTCAGTTGTTTGTCGATCATTGTCGGGAAGTGTTGGCGCCCAAAGTGGACGCCTGACGTCAGTTGTGCAGAGACAGCGCGATGCGTTCGAGCATGGCGTCACAGGCATTCAATTGCTCGATGCTGACGAACTCATCGGGCTTGTGGCCTTGGTCCATGCTGCCGGGGCCGCAGACCACGGTCGCAATGCCGATGGCGTCGAACAACCCGCCTTCAGTACCGAATGCCACCGTGGTGAACTCGCTTGAGCCGCAGAACTGCGCAATCAACTGCGCGGCTTGGCTCTGGGCGTCGGTGGCGAGTCCCGGATAAGCCGACAGCTCGGAAAAGCGAATGGCGCTGCCAGCATCCACAGCCAGCATGCGTGGCAACACTTCCTGCTCGGCGTAACGCTCTAGCTGCTCAGCGACCTCGCGGGGATCTTGCGCGGGGAGGGCGCGCACTTCGAAATCGAAGCGACAGTCAGCAGGGACAATGTTGAGTGCTTTGCCGCCACTGATCACCCCGGTCTGCACCGTGGAGAACGGCGGGTCAAAACGTGGATCATGCAACTCAGGGGCACGCAGGCGCGAGCCGATCCGTCCCAGTTCGCCAATCAACTCAGCGGCGTATTCGATTGCATTGACGCCCTGCGGCGAATAGGCCGAGTGACACGCCGCACCGTGGACGTCGCAACGCATGGCCAATTTACCCTTGTGACCCAGCACAGGTTTAAGCTCGGTAGGTTCGCCGATGATGCACAGCAGGGGAGTGTGCGGCCGCTGTTCGAGGTCAGCGAGCAGGGAGCGCACGCCCAGGCAACCGACTTCTTCGTCATAAGACAGGGCAATGTGCACCGGCATTCGCAGCGGTGCTGCCAGCAATTTGGGTACAGCGGCCAGCACGCAGGCAATGTAGCCCTTCATGTCGGCAGTGCCACGCCCGTACAGCTTGCCGTTTTTTTCAGTCAGCTCGAACGGTGGCACGGTCCAGGCCTGTCCATCGACGGGGACTACGTCGGTATGGCCGGAAAGCACAATGCCCGGACGGTCGTCCGGGCCAAGGGTCGCGAAAAGGTTGGCCTTGCTGCGGTCTTCGTTGAAGATCAGCGTACAGGGCACGTCCAGCCGGGTCAGGTAATCGTGCACGAACTCGATCAAATGCAGGTTCGATTCGCGGCTGGTGGTGTCGAACCCGATCAGAGTGGCTAACAGGTTTCGGCTGCTGCTCATCTACTTATCACCCGGTACTTTACTCATCACCAGGAACTCCGTAACTCGGGGCCTTGGTCGGATCCAGCGCGCGGACGATGTAGTCGTGCATCTGCGGTCTGTAAGCCGTCCACAGCTGTGCCAGTTTTCCGATGGGGTCTTCATCCGCCCAGTCGACGCGCAGGTCGACGATGGGCCAGGTCAGTTCACCCACCACCACCAGTGCCGCGGAGTGAACAGGGCCTGCCTCGCCGCCAGCGGCCACTGCGGCCTGCATGGCGGCCAGCAGGCGTTCGGCCAATTGCCCGCCGCTGTTTTCAAAGGTATGCACCAGGGTTTCAATCACCGCCCGATTCGCCAGCATGTTGCCAGCGCCCACGCACTGTTCACCGGCCAGCGCATTGTGCGTACCGAGGGTTTCACTGCCACTGAAATGCGCGGTTTGCCCCAGATGATCAATGGCCGTCAGTTGGCGAAATTGACTGTAACCATTGCTGGTCAGCGCCTTGTCCAGGGCCTGCGAGGGAGATAGACCGCTCTCCATCTGGTCGAGCACTTGAGGGCCTAGGGCGGGGAGGGTGATGTTCTGCGTGGCGACTGCACCTACGCCCGGACGCAGCCAAGGGCAACGTGCACCCACGGCAATGCTGGAGGAACTGATGGCGATGCCCAATTGACCTGTTTCGGCGCAACGGCCGACGATTGAAAACGTCATGGTGTGTGCGTCCTGTGCTTTTAGAAAATGGAGAGCTTAGGAAATAACAGCGTCCGGAATGACCGCGATCACGTCGATTTCCATTAACCACTCCGGTTGTCCCAACCCTGAAATGATCAGCCCGGTGGAGATCGGAAATACGCCTTTGAGCCATTTCCCGACTTCCTGATAGACCGGTTCTCGGTAACGGGGGTCAATCAGGTAGGTCGTGGTTTTGACTATATGGCTCAGGTCACTGCCTGCTTCCTCCAGCAGCTGTTTGACGTTTTTCATCGCCTGTTCGGCTTGGGCGCGAGGGTCGCCGAGGCCGACGAGATTGCCTTCAAAGTCGGTGCCGATCTGGCCGCGAACATAGACAGTGTTGCCTGCGCGCACGGCCTGACACAGATCGTTATCCAATGATTGGTTCGGATACGTTTCTTTGGTGTTGAACATGCGAATGCGCGTATGGGTAGGTTGGGTCATCCACATTTCCTCGGATTACAGCGTCAATTGGACAGGGCTCCATTCTGTCCATGCGCTGCTGTCGGCGAAACGAGGTTTTTTGTAGTGCTTGGTTAAGTAAATGATGGTTAGTTGAATTTCATTGGAAAACTCTATGTTGGCGCCGACCCTGTGGGAGATTCTTGCTTGCGAAGGCATTGTCATGAGCGCTGATATATTCGGATTGATGGGCTGTTGCATGAAGGGCTGGTCAGGCAGACCGTATCGCGACCTTCGCAAGCAAGCTTGGCTCCCACGGGGGCGGTGGCATTGGCGGTTGTTTGTGTCGGTGGTTTTACTGCTGAAAATATCCCAAGCCAGCTTGATTTTTCGCCTTTACACCAATGCCCAAACTGCCCCAAATCCTGTGGGAGCCAAGCTTGCTTGCGAAAGACACGACGCGGTGTATCAGACATACCGCGTCGCCTGCTTTCCCGAATGAATTCGGTCCCACAGAGGATCTGTAATTTTCGGTAGGAATCACACCATCAAAGCTTTCCATACTCCCGCGCCGTGCGATCTACCGCGATGCGGGTTTTATCTACCAGCTCATCAAGCTCCGCCCGCGTTGCCACCAGTGCCGGTGCCATGATCATGCGGCCCAGGGTCGAGCGGATGATGACGCCTTCCTCGAACCCGATGGTGCGGCAGCGCCAGGCGATATCGTTCTCGTTGACGAAGCGTTTGCGGGTGGCTTTGTCTTCAGCAAACTGCAAGGCTGCTACCAGTCCAACACCCTGGATCTCTCCCACCAGCGGATGGTCGGTGAACACCTCCCGCAAGCAATTTTGCAGATAAGGCCCGGTATCGTCTCTGACCTGCGTCACCACGCCTTCATCGCGCAATGCCTTGAGGTTGGCAATCGCCACCGCAGCGCATACAGGGTGCCCGGAGTAGGTGAGGCCGTGGGCGAACACGCCGCCTTTCTCCACCAAGGCTTCAGCCATGCGTCGGGATAGAATCAATCCACCCATAGGGATATAGCCGGAGGTGAGTCCTTTGGCGATGGAGAGTGTGTCGGGTTCGAAGCCAAAGGTCTGGTGGGCGAACCATTCGCCCGTCCTGCCGAAGCCGCCGATGACTTCGTCGGCACACAACAGTACGTCGTATTGGCGGCAAATGCGTTGAATCTCCGGCCAGTAGGTGGCGGGCGGAATGATCATTCCACCCGCGCCTTGAAAAGGCTCGGCAACGAAGGCTGCGACCTTGTCCGCGCCCAGTTCGAGGATCTTCTCTTCCAACTGACGGGCTGCCCGCAGACCGAATTCCTCTGGGCTCAGGTCACCTTCATGGGCATACCAGTACGGTTCGTCGATGTGTGCCACATCAGGAATTATGCCGCCCATTTCGTGCATGAACTTCATCCCGCCCAGCGCCGTCGCTGCCAGCGTAGAGCCGTGATAACCGTTCCAGCGTCCGATCATGATTTTCTTTTCTGGCTTGCCCATCACCTGCCAGAACTTGCGAACCGTGCGGATCAACACCTCGTTGGCTTCAGACCCTGAGTTGGTATAGATCGCATGGCTGTAGTGCTTGGGCAGCAGGCTAAAAAGCAGCTCAGACAGTTCAATCACCGCCGGGTGGGTGGTGTGGAAGAACATGTTGTAGTACGGCAGTTGTTCCATCTGCGCAAAGGCAGCGGCGGCCAAGTCTTTGCGTCCGTAACCGAGGTTTGTGCACCACAGGCCCGACATGCCATCCAGATAATGTTTGCCATCGTTATCCCATAACGACAGGCGTTCGCCGCGGACCATGACCCGTGGTCCTTCCTCGTTCAATGATTTCTGGTCGACGAATGCATGAATGTGATGGGCTGCATCGGACGCTTGATAATCAACGGTTGTGCGGGTTTGGCTGAGTTCAACGGACATGGCGGGTCTCCTGTGATCGCCTTGATGTATTTAATATTTGTCATCTAAAAATATTTTTGTAAAGAAAATATTTGTCGTTAAAAATAATTAGCCGTACGCTCAACCCTATCGCCACAGCACGTCAGAGCAAAAATGACCGGACTCAGAGAACGACAGAAAGGGCAGCGCAGGCAGGTGATTGCTGATGCCGCCCTGGAACTTTTCAGCACCCATGGGTTTGTTGCCACCACGCTGGAGCAGATCGCCAATCAGGCAGGGGTGTCGGCTCCGACGGTGGTGAATTACTTCGGCGGCAAGCAGGAAATCCTGCTCGCTTTGCTTAAAGAACCCGATGAACAAGCGATGCGTGAGGCCCGCTCGCATTTGGATGAAAACGCAGACCCGGTGGACGCCTTATGTGAACTTGAGGGCCTGATGACCACTTACCAACTGCGGGCCATGCCGGCTTCTCTTTGGCGCGAGCTTGCCCCGTTTTTGTTCACTGGCGAGCTGTCGGAAACCTTCCACCCCTGGAATGCCGCAGTCGTTGCAGAAACCACAGCGCTGCTGCTGCACTTTCAACGGCAGGGTGTGCTGAGGGAGTCGATTGACATCGACGTCGCGGCCACCGTGTTCAACCAATACGCCAATATGGCGTTCATTCGTTTGGCGACCGAGGTCACGCCCGACAGAGAGGCACATGCCAAGCACATGCGCAGCGTGCTCAGCTTAATGTGCCATGGAATGCTCAAGGGCTGAGCCCCTGCGCGACGTTTCCTGCGAACCTAGCTTTTTCCTGCCCTGCGACGACAAAAATCATAATTTCGCTATCCCCTGTATCTGAACAGAATGCGTGAACACCCGCCTTCGAGAAGGACGCAGAGATGACAGTTGAAAGAATAGAAATAGATACGCTGGTGGTTGGCGCCGGTCAGGCCGGCGTGGCCATGAGTGAACATCTCAGCAAACTCGGGGTGCCGCACCTTGTGCTTGAGCGCAGTCGTATTGCTGAACGCTGGCGCACAGAACGGTGGGATTCGCTGGTTGCCAATGGTCCTGCCTGGCACGATCGTTTTCCCGGTCTTGAGTTTGACGATCTCAATCCCGATGGCTTTGCGCCGAAAGAGCGGGTGGCGGATTATTTCGAAGCCTATGCCAAGAAATTTAACGCGCCGATCCGTACCGGCGTAGAAGTGAAGAGTGTGCAGCGCAATGTTGGCCGGCCGGGTTTCACGGTTGAAACCTCTGAGGGTGTGATCGAGGCCAACCGCGTGGTAGCCGCTACCGGGCCCTTCCAGCGCCCTGTTATTCCGCCGATTGCACCGCAAGACCAGCGATTCACACAAATCCATTCCGCCCAATATCGTAACCCGGAGCAGTTGTCCGAGGGCGCCGTTTTGGTGGTGGGTGCCGGATCTTCCGGGGTGCAGATCGCTGATGAGTTGCAGCGTGCCGGCAAGAAAGTTTACCTCTCGGTTGGGCCGCACGATCGTCCTCCACGGGCTTACCGCAACCGTGATTTCTGCTGGTGGCTAGGGGTTCTCGGCGAATGGGATGCAGCGGCCGCGAAGGCGGGCAGGGAACATGTCACCATTGCCGTCAGCGGTGCTCATGGTGGCCGTACGATTGACTTCCGAAGCCTTGCCCACCGGGGCATGACGCTTGTGGGTTTGACGAAAACGTTCAACGACGGCGTGGTGAGCTTTCAGGCTGATTTGGTCGACAACCTTGCCCGTGGTGATGAGAATTATCTGGCGCTACTGGATGCCGCCGATGCTTACGTTGAACGCAATGGACTCGACCTTCCGCAAGAGCCAGAAGCGCGCATTACGTTCCCGGATCAAGAATGTATTACCCATCCCATTCTTGAACTTGATCTGGTCGAAGCGGGTGTTACCACGATCATCTGGGCAACCGGTTTTGCAGTCGATTACAGCTGGCTGAAGGTCGGCGCCTTCGACGCTAATGGTAAACCGCAGCATCAGCGAGGCGTTTCGAGCGAGTCGGGGATCTATTTCCTGGGCTTGCCATGGCAGTCGCGTCGTGGCTCGTCCTTCATTTGGGGCGTCTGGCACGATGCCAAACATGTGGCTGATCACATTGCCACGCAGCGTAAATACCTCGCCTATCGTGATGCCTCGCAACGCCAACACGACCTGCCCCAACCGGTCATTGGCTAATGGGCCGGCGCACAGGGTTCTTTTTCGACGAGCGCTGTTTCTGGCACGCGGCCGGGATGCATAGCCTGGTCCTGCCTGTGGGTGGCTGGTTACAGCCGCCCAGTGGCTCCGGCCATGCCGAGTCAGCGGAAAGTAAGCGTCGGCTGAAGTGCCTGATGGACGTCTCCGGACTTAGCGATCAACTGCAATTGTCCAGTGCCCCAATGGCCAGCGAGGCCGACTTGCTGCGCGTGCACCCGGAACATTACCTACAGCGCTTCAAGGCCATGAGTGATGCCGGGCATGGCGAATTGGGCGAAGAGGCCAGCGTGGGGCCGGGGACTTACGAGATTGCCAAACAGTCTGCCGGGCTCGCCATTGCTGCTGTCGATGCGGTGCTCAAGGGGCACGTGGACAATGCCTATGCGCTGTCACGTCCCCCAGGCCATCACTGCCTGGCCGACAAAGCCATGGGTTTTTGCTACCTGGCGAACGTCGCCATTGCTGTGGAAACCGCCATTGCCAGGCATGGGGTAGAGCGCGTGGCGGTCCTGGACTGGGACGTACACCACGGCAACGGCACGCAGTCGATCTTCTATGCGCGTAAGGATGTGCTGACCCTGTCGATTCATCAGGATGGCTGCTTCCCGGTGGGCTACGGTGGCAGCGAGGATATTGGCGAGGGGGCAGGCCGTGGTTTCAACCTCAACCTGCCGTTGTATCCAGGGGGTGGCGACGATGCTTATCGTTATGCCATGAACACCGTCATTGTCCCGGCACTGGAGCGCTTTCGCCCGGACCTGATCGTGGTGGCCTGTGGTTTCGATGCCAACGGTGTCGACCCGCTGGCCCGTATGCTGCTGCACAGTGAATCTTTCCGTGCAATGACCGCTATCGTTCGCCAGGCCGCCGAGCGTTTGTGTGGCGGTCGCCTGGTGCTGGTGCATGAAGGCGGATATGCCGAAGCCTATGTACCGTTCTGCGGTCACACGGTGATCGAGGAGCTGGCGGGGGTGCGAACCGAGGTGGTTGATCCATTCCTGCCGATGCTTGAAGGGCAGCAGCCAACCACGGAGTTTCGTGCGTTCCAGCGTGAGGCGATTGATCGGATCGCCGCAGCTACAGAGAATATGTCTGCGACGTCAACTGTAAAGTGACTTGCCCAGCGGCTTGCCAACAGCACTGCGACCTCCGAGCCGTTTGTCGTTCTGGGCGTTGGGCAGCCGCAAAGTCATATGTTGGCGCCAAGCGTCGCAGGCAGGCACGGTATCGTTCAAATTGCCTACGCGGGCTCGCAGCTTTCGCGCCCGATCATCTAAAATAGGGTTTGGTGGTGACGTACGGCACGGTCTGTGCTTCTTATCTTCATGACATATTTATGACAGATAAGTGAAGGCTCCATGGGCGCATCCAAACTTTCCACTGCCAATGCTAAAACCATCAAGCGTCGTGCCACGGTGATCTTTCGCCGCGATGACCGAATTCTGTTTGTGCGCAAGCGCAAGGCTAAGTGGAACCTGCCCGGTGGTCGAGTCGAGCAGAACGAGACGCCGCTGCAGGCCGCCTTGCGCGAGATGGCCGAAGAGACCGGGATGACCCTCGGTCAACTCTTTTACATCTCTGAATATGAAGAAAGCAACGTTATCCACTACTTATTCGAAACCGCGCAGTCGGTACCGCAGGAACCGCAGCCGTGTAACGAGATTGCGGATTGCCGCTGGTTTACCGTGAGTGAGTTAGGCAAACGAAATGTCAGTGGGGCGGTTAAAGCATTGCTCAAACACTGGGCCTCAGAGATGGCTGTTCGATTGCCCGTACAGCAGGGGTCCGATGCTGCAAGGGCTTCTTGATTAGAAGCCCTTAAGAAAACAGCGGCAGGTTTGGATTCAGTGTTTGCCGAGTTTGACCAGAAGTGCTTTGGCAGCAGCTTCGGATGACGCTGGGTTTTGACCCGTGATCAACAGGCCATCCTCGACCACGTAGGACTGCCAGTCAGCAGCCTTCGAGTAGTGGCCGCCGTTTTGCTTGAGCATGTCCTCTACCAGGAAAGGCACCACTTCGGTCAGGCCGACAGCTTCTTCTTCGGTGTTTGTAAAACCGGTCACCGACTTACCGGATACCAACGGTTTGCCGTCGGGTGCTTTGGCGTGGCGAAACACTCCAGGCGCGTGGCACACCGCCGCAAGTGGTTTACCGGCCGAAAGCGTGCTTTCAATCAGGGCGATGGACTGCGCGTTCTCTGCCAAATCCCAGAGCGGGCCGTGGCCACCTGGGTAGAACACGGCGTCAAAGCTGTCGTGTGTGACATCGTTCAACCCCAGGGTGGTAGCCAGTTGCGCGGTTGCGCTGCTGTCTGCCTTAAAGCGGCGCGTGGCGTCGGTCTGAGAGTCAGGCTCGTTGCTTTTTGGGTCCAGAGGGGGTTGACCACCTTTGGGTGATGCGAGAACGATTTCAGCACCTGCATCTTTGAAAACGTAATACGGCGCTGCCAGTTCTTCCAACCAAAAACCGGTTTTCTTTCCGGTATTACCCAGCTCTTCGTGGGAAGTTAGAACCATTAAAATCTTCATTTTTGCTGCCTCTAGTAGGTCTAAATAAGGATTGCGAATGGCCGACTTCGCCGCATCAAACACAGGGAATCTGCGGGCTGCCCTCAGACATAGAATCTCCCACAGTTTTTTGGACTGCCCCAAATTCGGCGGCATGCCGAGAATCGGTGGGACCGAACTTGTTCGGGAAGCAGACGCCGCGGTTTATCAGACATACCGCGGCGCTACCTTCGCGAACAAGTTCGCTCCCACTGGGATTTGTGGGCTGCCCTCAGACATAGAGTCTTGTCTGTGTGGGCCGTTCATTAGCCATTTATTTTTTGCTGCCCGCCAATGGCGGCGTTCTTGGCGGAATCAATCGCTTCGTCCCGTTCGACTCAAACGCTGAAGCAAAGCGAAGCAGCGCCGAATCGTCATAAGCGCGACCGGCAAATGTCAGCCCGACAGGCATGCCGATGTCCGGCATTACGCCCATCGGCACCGTGACCGTCGGTACGCCCAGGTGCCGAATGGCGAGGTTGCCATTGGCGACCCAAACGCCATTACTCCACGCGATGTCCGCTGACTTCAGATCGACATCGGCATTCGCTGGCCCCACGTCAGCGACCGTTGGGAATAACACCGCATCCAGCCCGAGCCGATCCATCCACTCCTCAAGATCGATTCGACGCGTCTGTTCAAGTCCTCGCAGTCCATCAGCCAGCGTAGGAATCTCGTCCCACGGTGTGATGCCGCGCTCGGCCATCCTCACGTACTCGTCCATGCCCGCAGCAAGATCGTCCTCGCGGTTGGGCAGGGTTCCCGGGTCGTGGGGGAAAATCAGCGGTCCGTCCACGTCGGCCAGGCGGTTCAGCTTAGGGTCGCCGTTGGCCCGCAGAAAATCATCGAACGCCCACGCCGACAGATCCCACAACTCGTGGTGAAGGAATTCTTTGGACACCAAGCCCCGAGTGAACACCGTCGGTGCGCCAGGGCGATCACCTTCGCAGTTGGAGACCAATGGGAAATCAACCTCGACAACTTCCGCTCCGGCGGCTTCGAGTGCCTGGCGAGCTGCTTCCCAGAGTTCGATCACGGAGGCTCGGGTGATAATTCGCTGCCCCGTCGGGCCGCCGATACCGGGCGCATCAGCCGTGCCCGCTTCGGGGTCCGCATTGATATACATGCGGGGAACGCCGAAGCGCTTTCCTGCGAGTGCATCGCACGTCGCGGCCAGCTCGGTATAGGAGGGCGGGCGGACCGAAGCGACGCTCGGGATCGGCACCCAGGGTTGTAGCCGCCACAGATCGCCCCGTGTGTCGGGATCGTCCGCCACTACCACATCGAGTACCTCCAAGAGGTCCGCCATGGTTCTGGCATAGGGCACAACCACGTCCATGGTCGGCGTCAACGGCCAGTTCCCGCGCACCGAGATCACCCCGCGTGACGGTGTATAGGCACACAAGCCGTTGTTCGATGCAGGACCGCGTCCGCTCGACCAGGTTTCTTCCGCGAGGCCGAACGCCGCGAAACTGGCTGCGGTTGCAGTCCCTGCGCCGTTGGATGAGCCCGATGCGAAGGGCGCGGTGAGGTAGTCAGCGTTGTACGGGCTCTCTGCACGGCCATACAGCCCTCGCTGCATGCCGCCGTTTGCCATGGGAGGCATATTGGTTTTGCCCAGGCAAATTGCTCCAGCGGCGCGAAGCCGTTCGATCGTGAACGCATCGCGGTAAGCAATCAGCTTCGCAAAGGCGGGACTGCCAGAGGCTGCGGTGAGCCCTTTCACGAGGTAACTGTCCTTGGCCGTATAGGGAATACCCTCCAGCGGACCCCGTGTTTCGCCCCGTGCCCGACGAGCATCGCTCGCCTGCGCCTCGGTGAGCGCATCAGGGTTTCGAACCACCACCGCATTGAGGGCGGTGGGGGTGTCGGGTCCGTTATAAGCATCGATCCTGGCGAGGTAGGCCTGGACAAGCTCAACCGCAGTTGTTTGCCCAGATTCGAGCGCGGCACGCAGTTCGGCAATGGAGACTTCGGTGACCTCAATCATGCGGTCACTCCTGTCTGCGGGTGGTTGAGGGAGTGGTTGTCCACATCGCCATAGTTGTCCGCCTGTGCCTTGGTCTCAAGGGCATCATGTATCTCGAAATCGGCTCTCATATCGGTCCCGCTTGAATGGCTTTATGCGACAGGGTCTTTACCGAAACCTCGGCACGCGCAGTGCCCGAGGGCCTTATTGAGCGTTCGGTCGGCAGTTGATGAGTGAGTGTAACAATTTGGCTGCCGTGTCGGCTTCATCACCCTTCGAATTTGCCAACGGGGATATCTACGTATTTGACGGCGGGGTACCGCGAAAGGCATCTAAACCTGATAGTTGCTCCAAGCGATGCGACGACGCTCTGGAACGTTTTTCAGGGGCAAGGTCACAATAGGCTGATCAGGCAGACCGTGTCGCGACGTTCGCAAGCAAGCTTACTCCCACAGTTTTTTTGGATTGCCCCAAATCTGGCGGCATGCCGAGATTCGGTGGGACCGAACTTGTTCGGGAAGTAGACAACGCGGTGCATCAGGAAGACCGCGTCGTTTCATTCGCAAGCAAGCTTGCTCCCACCGGATCTATGAAATGCACCAACTCCAAAGCCATGCCGAGAACTCTGTAGACTGAACTTGTTCGGGAAGCAGGCGACGCGGTGCATCAGGAAGGCCGCGTCGTTTCATTCGCAAGCTTGCTTGCGAAGGCAATCGTACAGGCCAGTGCCGAGGGCAAAGGGGGAGTGAGTCAGTGGGCGTTTAAGCCGCTTACCTTGGCCAAAGCAATGGAAAAAGCGGGGTGTCCATGATTACCCCTTCGGCCAGGCTTTCTCGTAGGCCCGGAAATTCTGGCGAAGTCACCCACGGGCGCGGGGCATGGCGAACGTCGTCGCCGAGCATCCGCACTGAAAATGCGCGACGTCGATGCTGTCCGCCAACCCCGGCAGAGGCATGTAGCGTCAGCATGTTAAAACACACCAGGTCACCCGGTTGCAGTGCCCAGCCGAGGATCGGAAAGTCGTCCCGGTGCTCCTCGATATTCGGCAGGTCGGCCAAGCTACCCTCGGCGAACCACTTGGCTTGGTTGTCCATGAACGAGCGCGGCATCAGCCATGGCCCCCGGTGCGAACCGGCGACAAACTCCAGGGTCGATGCCTTGGCTACGGGATCTACCGGAATCCAGAAGCTAATAGTGTCTGAGCCGCTGATGTTGTAGTACGGCTGGTCCTGGTGCCAAGGCGTGCGCTGGCGAGTGTTGGGTTCCTTGACCAGCACGTGGTCGTGGTACAGCCGAACTTCCCGGCTACCGAGCAGAGTGGAGGCGATAGATGCCAGCGCCGAGTCATGGATGACGCGTCGATAGTGCTCGTTCTCCTGCCAGTTGCAGAAGTCCTCGAAAAACCATCCTGGATCATCGGCGCTGCTCGCCACCTTGGCCCGCGGGCTGGGGTGTGCGAGGTTCTGCTCGATGCCGTCCTTTAACTGTTCGAGCAGCGGGACGGTCAATGCATTGCGGATGCACAAGGCCCCGTGGTCGCGGAAAAAGCGTCGGGCTTCGTCACCCAGTTCGCGGGCCTGGAAGTCGCCGTCAGTGGCTGAAAATGCTGTCATGGCCTGTCACTCACCGTACACATCGTAATTAAAGTACTTGTGGGAGATGCGGTCGTATTCGCCGGATTTGCGCAAGGCCGCGATGGCACCGTCGAGCTGGTCGCCCAGTGCCTTGTCGTTCTTGCGAATACCGATGGCCACGCCGTTGCCGATAATGCTCTTGTCGGTGATCGGGTCGCCGGCGAAGGCGAAGTCCTTGCCCTGAGGTTTTTGCAATAGGCCGATGTCGCCCTGCACCGAGGCCTGGAATGAGGCGTCCAGGCGTCCGGAGATCAGGTCCATGAACACTTGGTCTTGGGTCTGGTAAGACTGGATGACAGCGCCGGCCGGTGCCCATGTGGACTTGGCGTAGCTTTCTTGCTGCGACCCCTGGACCACACCCACCGATTTGCCTTTCAGCGATGCCGGTGTCGGCAACAGCCCAGCCCCTTTCTTGGTGATCAGCGACGACGGCGCGACATAGAGGCGCTGGCTGAAGTCCACTTGCTGACGACGGGCTTCGGTGTCGCTGAACGCCGAGAGAATGCCGTCGAACTTGCGCGCTTTCAGCCCCGGGATCATCCCGTCAAAGTTTTGCTCGACCCAGACACAGCGAGCCTTCAACTCTGTGCATATGGCATTGCCCAAATCGATGTCGAACCCGGTCAGAGAACCGTCTGGCTCTTTTTGCTCAAACGGTGGATAGCTGGGATCAACGCCAAACCGGATCACGCTAGCGGCGTGGGTCAGGGAGGCCATCAGGAGCCCAGAGATCAGAGTGGCGCATTGCAGGTTGAGTCTTGGCATGGAAACCTCGCAAAGGGTCAGAGCAAAAGGGGACTGCGATTCAGGCTTCGGATGACAGGAAGGCTTCGGTCAACTTGACCCAGTAGCCAGCGCCGCGCATCAGATTGTCGTCGTTGAAGTCATACCGTGGGTCGTGAATCATGCAGCTTTTATCACCTTCACCATTGCCGATGATCAGGTAGCAGCCCGGGCGCTCCTGCAAGAAATAGGCGAAATCCTCACTGCCGTTGAACGGCACAAGATCGGTCAGTACTTCGTCGTGGCCCAGCCAGTCGATGGCCACCTGAGTGGCGAACTCAGTCATGGCCGGATCGTTAACCAGCAACGGGTAGTCGGCGCTGTAGTGCACGTCTGCGGTGGCACCGAAAGCATCTGCCTGAGCGTGAATCAAATGCTTGATCTGCTTCTCTAGCCGGTCGCGCACGGTGTTGTTCAATGCTCGTACCGAGATCAGCATATCGGCGCTGTCGGGTATCACGTTGGAGGCCTTACCGGCGGTGATGGCGCCAACGGTGATGACGCTCATTTCCTGGGGCGAGACATTGCGCGAGACGATGGTCTGCAACGCCATGATGATGCTTGCGCAGACCACCACCGGGTCGACGCAATGGTGCGGCATGGCGCCGTGGCCACCGTGGCCGTGCACGGTCACTTTGACTTGGTCCGCAGAGGCCATGAAAGGCCCGGCGCGAAAGCCCAGCTTGCCCACCGGGTAGCCGGGCATGTTGTGCATGGCGAACAGTGCATCGCAGGGGAACTGCTCCAGCACGCCTTCCTGAATCATGCGTCGGGCGCCGGCCAGGCCTTCTTCGGCGGGCTGGAAGATTAGCCGAACGGTGCCGTCGAACTCGCTGTCATGGGCCAGTATCTTGGCTGCGGCCAGTAACATGGTGGTGTGACCATCATGCCCACAGGCGTGCATCTTGCCGGGCACCTGGCTGGCGTAGGGTAGGCCGGTCTTCTCCAGAATCGGCAACGCGTCCATGTCGGCGCGCAGGCCCAGCACCTTCGGGCTATTGCCTTTTTTGAGGGTCCCAATGACGGCGGTTTCAGCGAATCCACGGTGCACGTCGTAGCCCCACTCCAACAAACGCTCGGCTACCAGCTCACTGGTGGCGTACTCCTGATAGCCGAGTTCCGGATTGGCATGGATGCGCTGGCGCAGTTCGCGCATTTCGGCTTCTATGGGCATCAATTGACTGTGCAGGTGCGGCATTGGCAAGATTCTTCCATAGTCTGGATACGTGGCAGCGGAGCAACTGTCGGGCCGTGTACGGCGCCTGGTTCTGGTGCGGCGTCGCGGGGACGTCCATCATGCTATCCAGCATAGGCTGGGCACGACTTGCCTCACAGGCAATCAGCAATGAACGCGGCAACCCTGGGTTAACAGCGGCGGAAACTATGAAGTTCTATCAACTCAATGCCTTGGTGGCAGTCGCCGAGGCCGGCAGTATCCGAGGGGCAGCCAAGCGCCTGGACACCTCGCCAGCAGCAGTGACCAAGGCGGTGCAGAAGCTCGAAGCGGAGACCTCCTTGCAACTGCTGGTGCGCAATACCTCCGGCATCGACTTTACTGAGGCGGGCAAGCGCTTGTTGGTTCAAGCCCGCTTGTTGGTGGCACAGATGGTCAGTGCCGGCCATGTGGTCGCCGATTGCAAGGGTGAGCTGACTGGCCGCTTGGCGGTAGCGGTCACGCCGTGGTTGGCCATGACCTTGCTGCCCCAAGTGACGGTGAGCTTTCGCCAGCGCTTTCCCCATGTGCAATTGGAACTGCATGAGGGGCTATCTTCGATTGCTTATCCGCGTCTGCGGGATGCCAGCCTGGATCTGTTCATCGGCCGACTCGACAGCCAATGCTCCAACGTCGACCTGAATTATGTGCCGTTGTTCACCGCCGATTGTGCGGTGGTGGCGCGTCGAGGTCACCCATTGGCGGAGTGTCGTTCATTGGATGAACTGGCCTTTGCGGACTGGATTCTGACGGCCCAGCACGACGCTGAGTTTGTCGCCCCGGGCCACGTACATTTCGCCCACTCGATATCAATTACCCTCAGCTTGCTACGTGAAACCGACATGCTCAGCATCTTCCCTTGGCCGTTGGTGGAAGTCTGCGCCCAGCGTGAAGGCCTTTGCGCTTTGCCGCTGCGCGAGCCAGTAGGTGGCGCCTTGGTCGGCGCTATCAGCCGCAGCGGTCAGCCGTTGCGCCCCGCGGCGGAGAAGTTTCTGCAATGCCTGATCGAGACTATCCAAGAAGAAATGCGCCAGCCGCAATCACCCTATCGCCGGATGTTGCAGACGGTGGAATGGGTGATTTAAGAGTTGTGCCTGATAGGAATAGGCAATGCTCCTGGATAAACCGGCATTGGTTGCCTACCGCCAAGCTTCTACCATGAGCAGGTACTTATTTTTCGGAGCGGCCTCATGAGCACCAGCAAAACTATTCTCATCACCGGTGTCAGCAGCGGGTTCGGTCGTGCGCTGGCCAGTGAAGCGCTCGAAACCGGGCATCGAGTCATCGGCACCGTACGCAATGACGAAGCCTTGCGGGCCTTCGAGGCGTTGTCCCCGGATCGCGCCCATGGCGTGGTGCTGGACGTGACAGATTTTGCCCGTATCGACAGTGTCGTCGCCGATATCGAGGCAGGCCTAGGCACAGTAGACGTGCTGGTGAACAACGCCGGTTACGGTCATGAGGGCATTTTCGAGGAATCATCACTGGATGAAATGCGTCACCAGTTCGACGTCAACGTGTTTGGCGCGGTGGCAATGATCAAAGCATTCGTGCCTTATTTTCGCCAGCGTCGCGCCGGGCACATCCTCAATATCACCTCAATGGGCGGCACCATCACGATGCCCGGCATCGCTTATTATTGCGGGAGCAAATTTGCCCTTGAGGGGATCTCCGATACCCTGAGCAAAGAACTCAAACCCTTTAATATTTTCGTCACCGCTGTTGCCCCTGGTTCTTTTCGCACCGATTGGGCCGGACGCTCCATGCACCGTACACCGCGCAGTATTGCTGATTACGACGCCAGCTTCGATCCGGTGCGCAAAGCGCGCGCAGAGAAGAATGGCAAACAATTGGGGGACCCGCGCAAAGCGGCTCAGGCAATGTTGAAAATTATTGCCAGCCCTACACCGCCCGCGCACCTCTTATTGGGCAGTGATGCGTTAGCATTGGTGCGCGAAAAACTGAGCCGCACCGCCAGCGAAATCGATCAGTGGGAAACGCTGACGCGCTCAACCGATGGCTGAGCCAACCCAAGCAAGGTGCAGACAATGAGTCAACCTGAGTGGCGTGCCCGTCGCATGGTGCAACTGATGGAGCAGCTTGCGCCTGTGGAGGGTTACAACATCAGCGCCTTGGCGGATGTTCGTTTCCTGCGCTCCAACCGGCCGCTGACCCGCACGCCGGTGCTCTATGACCCCGGTATCGTGATCCTTTGCCAAGGCCGCAAACGCGGCTACCTTGGAAGTGAGGTCTACGTCTACGACGCCCGGCATTACCTGGTGGTGTCAGTGCCGGTGCCGTTCACGATGGAGACAGACGCTAGTGCGGATGAACCCATGTTGGCAGTCTATTTTCATTTGGACTTCAAACTGGCCGGAGAGCTGATGCTGCAGATCGACGAAACCCAAGCTTCGAGCCGGGCTCAACCCAAGGGCATGTATTCATCGCCGATGGACGACCTGCTGAGCGAGTCAACGCTGCGGTTTCTCGAAGCGATGGGCAACCCCGCCGATGCGAAGATCCTCGGCCCGTCGCTGGTCCGGGAAATCTACTACCGCATCATCACCGGAGAGCAGGGCGGATCGATGCGCGCAGCACTGAACCGTCAAGGGCACTTTGGCAAGGTGACTCGGGCCATTCGCAAGATCCACAGCAGTTATCAGCAGCGTCTGGACGTGGAGTCTCTCGCGCAAGAGGCGAAAATGAGCGTGCCGAGCTTCCATCTGCACTTTCGCCTTGTCACCGACTCTTCGCCCATGCAGTACTTGAAGTCGACCCGATTGCATCAGGCGCGTTTACTGATGCTGCGCAACGACATGACAGCGTCCACCGCAGCGTTCAGTGTGGGTTATGAAAGTCCGTCGCAATTCAGCCGTGAATTCAAACGTTTCTTTGGGCGCACGCCCCAAGCGGAAGTGGAATGGATGAAGGCAACGTACGCGCTGCCTGCACCGACGCAGCCTTCTATTTATGTGTCGTCGCATTGACAGCGACGGGGGCGGGCGGACCATCAGTCCCGGTGGACGAATTCACTCGCGAACAGCAACGACGTGGTCCTTCAGCCAAACCACACTAACTGCTTCCCGAATGAATTCGGTCCCACGGCTGCTCGGGCTGGGTGCTTAGAACTGCGATTGCACCTGTAGACCCAGTACCAGCGCGTTGTCGACCTGGCGTACGCCATCCGGGTTTTTGATGTATTGAATATTCGGCATCACGTTGAGCCATTTAGTGGCCTGAATACCGTAGTTCAGTTCGGTTGCGTACTCCGAATGCTGCTCGGGCACATAACCGGCGTCGTTGTAGCTCAGGCCGCTTTGCTGGTTGGCGGTCGTTGCGTTGCGCAAAAACAGAGAGCTTGCGTGAATCCGTGCCACGCCAATACCCAGTGTGTCGGTGGGGCGTGCGTCGAAGGGGCCTTTATAGACCAAGCTGACTTTCTGGTAGCTGTCGACCGGCGTGGTGGCACGGTCTTGAAAGGTGGCGCTGGCGGTCATTGTCAGCCCGCGAGAATTGTCACCGGCCACGGAGGTCAATTGCTGCTTGCCCACCAGCCAGAAACCGTGGCGGCTGGAGTCGCTGCGGTAATCGTTGCCGGTGATTGCGGCAGGCTGGTTATTCTCGTCCTTGTACACGTCAGTACCGTTGGCCGTGCTGTGGTAGTAACCGATGCGGTACTCACCTGGCAACTGATTGACCTTGGGTGCCCAGACTAACTCGACGGGAAACAAAGTGCCGCTGGTGCCTGCACCGTTGAGTTTGAAGCCGTTGTCGTTTTCCAGGGTCGACGGGTTAACGTTGAACGCGGCAATTTGAGCGTAGACCTCGTCGCTCAAACGATACCGAACGCGAGCCGCCCACTGGCTAATCGGGCCATTGTAAATGCTGTTCACGTAGTTGCCCGGCTGCGATCCGCAAAATGCCAGACCCTGAAACGAGCAGTCTTCAACGGCAAAATCATCACTGACCGCAAAGCGCCCGGCCTTGATGTTCAGGGCGTCGTTGAACCAGCCTTTGCTTAACCACAATTCACTGAGCCGCGTCACACTGCCGCGGCCCTGAATTTCCTGGGTAGAGCCCAGGCTGGTGGCACGTGGGTCGTCGATTTTGTCGTTGATATTGTCGCCATTCCGGTTAGTCACGGAGACGCTGAACGCAGCGTCATTCCAGCCCAACAACTTTTGCAGGTCGATGTCGGCGCCCAAACTGAACTGGTCAGCGTAACGCGTCACTTTGTCGTGCCCGTTATAACCGCCATGCACATTGGACGCCGACTCGCCGGTGTAACCCATCTTGATATCGACGCCTTTGTTCAACCAGTCTGTGCGCAGGCCACCCCAATCGCCGGTCATCCACGGCGAGTCGACCGCAAAGGCGTCGGCAGCCTGCACGCTGGCGACCCAGGCGGGCGCGGTGCAGACGGATATCAGCAAGGTGAGTGCACGACGCTGGCGCGCCTGACGGCAAGTAATACGCGGCATGTTGATTGATTCCGTTGGGTAGTGTCGCAAAGCGGCGGGGCGAACCCCAGCCGCTAGCCTCTTTTCTTAATTGGATGCGCTGGCGGCGCCCATTTGTGCAGGCAGTTTGAGATCCTTGCGCACTTGAGTGACCTGATCGGCGTGCACGGCTGGTGCCGCGTTACCCCATGTGTTGCGGATGTAGGTCAACAACGACGCGACCTGCTGATCAGACAACTTCCAGGCGAAGCTGGGCATGGCACCGCTGGTGGGATTGTTCAGCGTAACGGCGCCACGTCCACCTTGCAGCACGGTGGTCATTAGCGTCTGGGCGTTCAATGATTGCAGGGCCGGGTTGTTTGCCAAGCCCGCCGCCAGGCCATTGATGCCCTTGCCGTCACTGTTGTGACATGCCGAGCAGTTCGCTGAGTAAACGTTGGCACCTTGCTTCATGGCGCTATCAGTGGCGGCCAACGGCTGCGGTTTGCTGGTCGAGGAACCGGGCAGACTTTTCAGATAGCTGGCCACGGCCATCAGGTCTTCATCGGTCATGTGCTGGGTGGAGTTGGTCACAGCTTCGGCCATGGGACCCGACGCCACGGCAATATCATTGCTGCCGGTTTTCAGGTACTGGACGATCTGCTCCGGGCTCCAGCCGCCAATGCCTACATAGCGATTGCCGGTAATTTCCGGCGCATGCCAGCCAGCCAAGTCGCCCCCTTGCAGGAAGGCTCCGCTCTTGTCACCGCCCAAGAGGTTTTTCCCGGTATGGCAGGCCGCACAGTGCCCCAGCCCCTGCACCAGATAGGCGCCACGGTTGATCTGCGCCGTGGCGTTGACCACTGGCACAAACGAGGTTTTGTCAAAGAACAGCAGGTTCCAGCCCATCATCATCAGGCGAATGTTGAACGGGAACGGCAACTGGTTTGAGACCACCTTGCTGTCCACCGCAGGCACGTTCTGCATGTAGGCCCAAAGGTCATGCATGTCTTGGTCGTTGACTTTGACGTAGGCGTTGTAGGGCATCGCAGGGTAAAGGTTTTCACCTTCGCGGCCCTTGCCTTCGCGCACCGCACGAGTGAACTCGGCTTCGGTCCAGCCACCGATACCGGTGGTTTTGTCCGAGGTGATGTTGCTCGCCAACAACGTGCCGAACGGGGTTTCCAGCGCGTAGCCACCGGCGAAGGGTTTGCCGTGGTTCGGGTCGGTATGGCACGCCGCGCAGTCACCCGCGATAGCGATGTAGCGACCGCGGGTTACCGCCGCGTCTTCATTGGTGGCGGGAGCATTGACCCCTTGGCTGTTGCCCTTTTGCTGGCCGGGAACAGCGATCGCGTCCGCTGCCTGAGCCATCCCAATGTTAAGCAGGAGCACGGCGGCCAGAGAACTGCCAGTGACAAGACCGGCGAAGGTTTTCCCGATCATCATGCTGGCACCTCCACCAGAGGACCGGGTTTGGCCAGGTACTGCTCGAGAATTGCCTTGGCCGTCCACAGGCTCAGTGCGCCAATCGTCGACGTCGGGTTGTAGCCTGCGTTATTGGGGAACGAGGATGCACCGAGAACAAAGACGTTGTGCACGTCCCAGCTCTGTTGATAGCGGTTGATCACGCTGGTTTTCGGGTCCAGGCCCATTACCGCGCCACCAATGGTGTGGTCACTGGCCGGCAGGTAAGGCCCGTAGTTGATGGCCGCGGAGTCAAAACCATTGACGATTTTTGCGCCCATGGCCTTGCCAATTTCCACGCTTTTATCTTCCACGAACTTGGCTGAGCGACGGTCGTTGTCGTTGTAGTCGAAGGTCACCCGGATCAGCGGATCGCCATGGGCGTCTTTGTACTCCGGGTCCAGGTCCAGGTAGCTCTCGACGTGGGAGTAGCTGGTGCCCTGGCCGAAAATGAAGGTGCCGTTCTGGAAGGCGTGGGTGTAGGCCTTTTTCCAGTCACTGCCCCAGCGCGGTGTGCCCGGCGGCAAGGTGTCTGCGTTACCGATCGGGCGGGCGCCACGGGCCACCACCAAGATGCCGGCACCGCCGATAAAACCCTTTCCGGTGTGGTCGAAATTGTCACCGTTGTAGTCGTCCACCTGAGTCGACAGCGCACCGGCACCGATGTACTGGTTAAGGTTTTCGTCTTCAAAAAACAGGTTGGCACCTGACACCGTCTGGAAGCAGTAGGCGCGGCCCACGACGCCTTTACGGGTTTCAGGGTTGTACGGCATGCCGATTTTTGAAAGCAACAGCAAGCGCACGTTCTGCATCTGGAAAGCAGAGAAAATGACGATGTCGGCTGGCTGCTCCCATTCCTTTTGGTTGCGGTCCAGGTAGGTCACACCGGTAGCCGTCTTGCCGTCTTCTGCCAGATTGGCACGCAGTACGGCGGACTCTGTCAGCACGGTGAAGTTGCTGCGCTGCATCAGCGCCGGTATGACGCACGCATTAGGACTGGATTTGGAGAAGTTGCCGCAGCCGTAGTACAGGCAATAACCGCAATAGGTGCACGGCCCCATGCGTACGCCCAGCGGGTTGGTGTAGGCCTGAGAGGCTTGGCCCGCCGGCACCATGAACGGGTGCAAGCCTAGCTTGTTGGCGCCTTCGGTAAACAGGTCGGTGAGGCGGGTGGTTGCCAGCGGCGGTAACGGGAATTCGCTTTTGCGGTTGCCCTCGAAGATGTTCGCACCTTCGATCTGCTTGCCGTTGAGCACACCGGCTTTGCCCGACACGCCGGCGATTTTTTCGAAGCGATCGTAAAAGGGCTCTAACTCATCGTAGGTGACACCCCAGTCCTGAACGATCAGGCCGTCGACCAGTTGCTGCTTGCCGTAGCGCTTGATCGTATAGGTATAGGGCTCGAAGTCGAATGGCAGGAAACGCCATGCCATGCCTGCCCAGTGCGTGCCCGAACCGCCGACGTTGTTCCCGAGTTCGTTGAGGTTCCAGTCACGGGTCGGCAATGCGGTTTGCGAGCGGTTGTTGCGAAAGGTGGTGGTTTCGATAGACGCTGGCAGCAACAAGCTGCGCCGGGTGTCCCAGCGCAATTCGTCAGTGTCCACCGACGGCGGGAAATCAGTGGAGGTTTCCACCCACGGACCGCGTTCTATCGCAACGACATTGAGCCCGGCACGGGTCAGTTCTTCGGCTATTAGGGAGCCGCACCAGCCGAGGCCGACAATTACAGCGTCCGCTTTGGGGCGTACATTCGCCATGAGTATTCCTCTTCATACAACGTCAATCACGGAGATAACGGCAGGTATCGGACGGGCCGCACTGCTCAATTTTTCGCAGGCACTGCTGCGTGCTTCTGACCTTCAGGGAGGGTTCAGAGGGTGTTGTCGATGAGGCTGGTGGGAATGATCTGCAACTTCTGACCTTTCTTGCCGATCAGGTCGCGGAAGTCATAGCGTGCGCCCGGAAAACCGATCATTTTCCAGCTGGCCATGTTCTTGTTGCCGCCATAGATGGGGTCGGCGAAGAAGCCTTCACGCACGTTGGCCAGGATCTGCTCGAACAACTCCTTAGTCTCAACACTGCTGCCCAAGTCCAACTTGCCGCTCTCCATGGCGCGCAGCAGATCGTCTTGCTGGGCACCTTCGAGTTGCACGAAGGTTTTCGAGAACGTGTGTTGGCAATGGTTGTTAATGGCAGCAAGGCCATTGCGCCAGCGCTCGGCCGGGGTCAGCGGCGACTGAGTGCCTTGCTCAGGTGTGCCTTTGACGAAGCGGCCCAAGCGATACAGGGTGGCTCCCTTGCCGTAATCCCCGGCCATCTGGCGGTCAATGAACACCGCACAACCAGCTTCCTTGCCACCGATACTCAGGTCGTCGGCCGGGATCAAACGATCAGCCAATGCGCCTGCGATGTCGAATTCCGATTGGGTGAAAAACGCCAGGCCGCCCTGGCGGGGAGCGGCCAGTGGAGGCACGCTGGCTTTGCCGGGTTCCCAGGGTTGGCCGCCGCTGATAACTTCGGCTCGCGCAACAGGCAATGTAGACGCGGCCGCCAATGCCAGTGCCGATGAAAGGAAGTCTCTGCGCTGCATAATTTATCCTGTTTGAGATGAGCTTTAATAAATGTGTAAATAGGGCGTTGAAGAGGGGGCGACAGGCTGCACGAGCAGCGTTATGCAACGGCTTATTGGTTCGTCCGGTCATTTCATGGTCGACACTCATCGCTCCCCTGAGACGTAGCTGCTGCCTGGTCTCGGAACGTGTTCGGCGGATAGGACTTGGATGAAAAACGCGTCTTTGGAGGTGTTATAAACGCGCTATAGCTATGGCGAGGGAGTCTAAAATGCGACTTCTCGTCGCACCATTAAAGATTTGACGTGTTTCCCTCAAAACCGCTCATTTGGGCAGGGTTTCGTCGATGACTATGCGCAATTGAGGGGCTATCTCAACAGGTACATCCAGGTCACCGTTGGCATACAGCAGGTGTTGGATGGCAGCTTCCGCCTGGCCTGCCGGGTCTTGGTCGAGTACCAGCGACAGCAGACCTTCGCGCAACAGTTCAGCGTGCTGCTGACTGGCTTCATGGGTAATCCACACGGGCCGGATGTCATGTTCCAGCAAGGCGTGGCGTATGCCTATCGAACCGCAACCTGTGTTATAGAGCGCGACCAGCCCATTGCCTTCGGCCAAGGCGTTATCTACTGCACGCGCGGTCTGGGCGTCGTCGTCGTAGCATTCCACCGGGCCGTTCACCACGAGATTAGGCGCTCGTTCGTGCAGCACTTCCAAAAAACCTCCCACGCGCTGTTGGTGAGCGCAGTACAGCAACGAGTTGGTCAGCAATAGCACTCGCCCGGAAGTGCGGCCAACCCATTGGCTGAGAAGGCGCCCGGCGCTGCGGCCGGCCACGCGATTATCAATACCGACATAGGTTGCCCCTTCCAGCCCGGACAGGCTGCTGGTCAGCAGCACCACC
>NZ_JAMFRV010000739.1 GCF_026224925.1 Pseudomonas sp.
GCCGCGTATGTACGGAGAATATCGGGGGCAACGGTAAAGCGGTCGATAGCGCTTGTATCGAGTGAGCCGTCGGGAAGAAAGCCTATCTGTTTTGCCGCATCTGTATTAGATCGGTGAACCGTCAGGGCTGGCCCGGTATAACAACGTGTTAACAGGTGCGTGCCGTAGCCGGTAGGTGTCAGCAACGAGAGCAAAAAAGTGGCTCCGGTACCGCTTCCAGATGATTTCTCCGGCGAGACCGCTTCATGCGGTAAACAGGCATGCATGATGGGTTGAACAATGGATACTTCGGCTATTCCTGTGTCCGAAGAGGTTTTCGAAACAACAACCGTGACGCCGCCTGGCAGGGTTATCGTATCGTTGACCTTATATTCTTTGCCGCCGGGCAAGGGCTTTGCGTCTGTGACATAAAGCCCTATCACATCCAACGGCAATTGCGCCGCGACGACAGGCGCAGCGCCCCAAGTGCCGACCGCGCAGAGAATAGTGATCACGCTTAGTTTCTTTAAAGGACGAGGCATAGACAACCCGCCAGAGAAGTAGATGCGCACTTTGTCCACACATTGATAAAAAGATCAATATTGACCTGGTCGCGCGTCGACCAGAAGATGCTCCCCTTCAAACCCAGCACCAGGAGAAGGAATGCACGCCCAAAATGGTTACTTCGAGGTGGGCCCCGAGGATCTGAAAGATCAGACTTTGGCTGAACTGGCTGGTCTCCAATCTTTACCACTGCGCTGCGTGGGGATCGATTTGAGTGGCCAGGATTTATCGCGAGTCAGTCTGGCAGGCAGCCACTTTGAACGGTGTATTTTAACCAGCGCGGACTTTACGGCTGCTAACTTGATCAATACCCGATGGGTCAGCTGCCGTGCGGGCGAAGCTATTTTCCGCTCTGCTGCTCTCACTGATGCTGGCTTTGATCGATGCGATCTGAACAACACGAACTGGCAACGCAGCAAAGTAGCCCATGTGCGTTTTGAAGGGTGCAAGCTCACCGGGGCCAATTTCGGCGATGTCTCGGCCCTAGGCTTGAGTTTTTCTGACTGCCTGCTGAACAGTGCCATGCTTTCAGGGATTTCTTTCTACAAGTCGGAGTTGCACAAGATCGACTTCAGCGATGCTGATTTGACCTATTGCGATTTTCGCAAGGCGGTATTTGTTGAGGGCGGCAGCCTGTCGATGGCTCGCGTGAATAATGCACGTTTCGATGATGCGGACCTGCGCGAGGCAAGCCTGCAAGGCCTTCGCTTGGTGGACGCCAAGTTGTTCAAGGGAGCAATCATCTCTAGGAGTCAGGCCGGCATGTTGTTGGCCGGGCTGGGGTTGACAGTCCTCTGATGGTGCTTGGAAATATCAATCCTTTAGGTGCTGGCATTGCGGGTGAACAGGCACCCATTACTATTTGGCGCCGAATCCGAGAACGCTGGCCGCGAGCATGAGAGCCGCAAACATACCGACGATCGCGAAGGCCTGCTGTAGGCGCGGACCAGCCAGTTTGTGAGCAACCTGCCTAGCTGCGACCAAGCCGAGTACTGCACCCACAGCGAACGGGATAGCCGCCGGCCAGTACATTGCGCCGGTCAGTGCAGCAGTGGTTACGCCGCCTATTGAGACCAGGGCAATAACCGCGAGTGAGGTAGCGACGATGCTTTTGGTTTCCAGGTTGGTGTATCGCGTCAGCGCAGGGATGATTACGAAGCCGCCACCGACACCCAGCAGTCCTGAAAGTAACCCCGACGCGAAACCGGTGAAGGCCAAGGCTCGGGCGCAGGGCAGGGTCCAGCGCAAGCGCCCTTTGGCCGGGTTTAGCACACAAGGCAGCGTTGCTTGGCGCTGCGCCGCAACGCCGCCGCGCAATGCTCGGTTGGCATTGCGCAGGATACGGACGCTGGCGTAGATCAATATCAATGAGAAAGCCAGCGCGAGTGGTGCATTGGCGACGCGCTGTGCAAGGTTCAGCCCCACCGGCGCTGCAATGATGCCGATGCCGGCGACCAACCCGGCGGCGCGGTAGCGCACCACGCCCTGTTTCAAACCAAGTACGGCACCAACGCTGGCCGCCAGGCCCACGGCCAATAACCCTACCGGGGCCGCCTGCACCATGCTTAAACTCAGGCCAAATACCAACACGGGGACAGCGAGGATGCCGCCGCCGGCTCCGGTCAATGCCAGCACAGCTCCTATCAGCGAGCCCAGCACTACGCCCAGGACGTTGTGCTCGATCATGGTTGGGTTTCCGGCTCGACCATGGGAGTGTCAGCAAACCATTCGCGGCCTTTCAACATGCAATGCCAGTAGAACGGCGGCAGAATATGCGCCTTCAAGAACCATCCTAGCCGGGAAGGTTTGCGACCATCCAGAATCCAACGCGAGAAAGTCGGCGCTAGCTTGCCGCCGTATAGAAATTCGGCCAGGACAACCTTGCCACGCTCTACGGTCAGCGGACATGAACCGTAGCCATTGTAAGCGGCTCGGGTTGTTTTCAGGCCTAGACTAACCAGCACATTGGTGGCGACCACAGGCGCCTGCTTGCGGGCTGCCGCCATGGTTTTTGCATTCGTAGTGTTGACCACATCGCCCAACGCATGGATGTTAAGAAAGGAGCGGTGCCTGAGTGTCGTTGGGTCCACGTCGATCCAACCAGTTGCATCTACCAGGGGGCTTGTACGGATGAAGTCAGGCGCCACCTGAGGTGGGACGACGTGGAGCATGTCAAAGGCTTCGACCACGGTCTCCGTGCTGCCATCCTTGTGGGTACGCAGGAAGGTCGCCCGCTTGTTGGGGCCATCGACGGCAATCAACTTATGATTGAACATCAAGTCGACGGCATATTTCTCCATATACGCCATGAGCGCCGGGACATAGTCAGCCACCCCAAACAGTACAGCGCCGGCATTGTAGAAATGAGTTTTCACCTTCCCTTGGCGCTTGTTCTTCAACCAGTAATCGCATGATAGGTACAGCGCTTTCTGCGGCGCACCTGCGCACTTGATCGGCATGGGCGGTTGAGTGAACAGCGCCTTGCCTGCGTCAAGCTGCTGCACTAACTGCCAGGTATAAGGCGCCAGGTCGTAGCGGTAATTGGACGTTACACCATGGGTGCCCAGCGCTTCGGGCAAGCCGTCGATTGCTGCCCAGTCAAGCTTTAAACCTGGGCAGATTATGAGCTGCTCGTATTGAACCACGCGGCCATTTTCAAGGGTTAGGGCATTGGACTTGGGATCAAAGGCAACCACGGACTCCTTGATCCACTGCACATCACTCGGGATGACGGACGCCATGGTACGAACAGTGGACTTGGCCTCGAACACCCCACCTCCGACCATCGTCCAGCCAGGCTGGTAGTAATGCGCATCGGCCGGGTCAATCAAGACGATCTCCAGCCCTGGCTGGCGAATCTTCAAGCTCGACGCCGTGGCAATGCCCGTGGAGCCGGCGCCCACGATGACAACCTGATAATGGCTATCTGCGTTCCGCAGGGACAGGCGCCCACGGATGGAGGAGATATCGATCCCAGCCTTTTTGGTGGTTTTCAGGATGTCACAAAGGTTCTGTTTACCCGTCTCTGAAAGCGCCCACAGCATCGCCGCGCGTGTGCCAGAGCGACAGTAGGCAACCACTGGTGTGGGGGCCTGTTGCAGTAATGTGGCAAAGGCATTGACTGTTGAGTCGGCAATCTCCGATGTCGAAGTGGGCAGGTAGTGGAAGGTCAAGCCTTCTGCTGCCGCTGCACGGCCGATCGTGTCCTGTGAAGGCTGGTTGGTTGCTTCGCCATCGGGCCTGTTGCAGATGAGGGTATGAATGCCGCGTGCGGCAAGTTCCTTGACGTCATCTACCGTTACCTGGGCCGATATTGCAAAGTCGGCGGTCAACTTATGAAGTTGCATCGATCACTTCCCGAGTTTATGAATAACGGTATTCAAAATGTGTTGAGCGGTATCTTCAGGTAGCGAATACCGTTGGATTCAGGCTCTGGCATATGACCGCTGCGCATATTGATCTGGACCGAGGGCAGGATTAACACCGGCATCTCCAGGGTTGCATCCCGTGCCTCTCTCATCTTGACGAATTCATCTTCGCTGATGCCTTCATGCACATGAATGTTCTCGGCATTCTGAGCGTGTACGCTGGTCTGAAATGCCAACGGGCGGCCGTTGGGGCGGTAGTCATGGCATAGGAATATTTGCGTGGCGGGCGGTAGCGCCAAGATCTTCTTTATTGAACGAAACAACGTCCTTGCGTCCCCGCCCGGGAAATCGCAACGTGCCGTGCCGTAATCAGGCATGAAGAGGGTGTCACCGACAAACGCCATTGTGTGCTCGTCATCATGGACGACATACGTCATACAGGCGGGCGTATGGCCTGGGGTGTGCATGGCCTTAGCCGACAAGTTGCCGATGGAAAATGCCTCTCCGTCATCTAGCAGCGCATCAAACTGGCTGCCATCGCGCTTAAACTCGGCCTCGCTGTTGAACAGCTTGCCGAACACCTCCTGGACCTCCCGGATGTGATTGCCGATGGCAATCTTCCCGCCCATGTGATCTTTCAGGTACGTCGCGGCAGTGAGATGGTCTGCGTGCATGTGTGTTTCCAAAATCCATTCGACGGACGCACCCAGTTCCTTCACGCGCTGAATCAATCGATCCGCAGACTGGGTGCTGGTGCGCCCGGAGTTCGGGTCGTAGTCCAGCACGCTGTCAATCAGCGCACAGTGGAGGGTCGAACGATCGAGCAACAGGTAGCTGAATGTTGACGTTGCCTCATCAAAAAATGCTTCGAGCCATATCGTTTCGCTGATGTTCATTGGGGCGCACCTAAGACTGTTATGACAGTGGATCAATATCCATGCCAGGCAGGGAGCGGCGGTGCGTTCGCTGTTTTGTTGAGGTATGCCATGTGAAGGGAGCCATCTGTCACACATCTGCCAACAAAAATGGCAGTTGGTTGGCAGTCGGTGGCAGTATGTGGCAGACGTAAATGCCTAGCCTTGGATAACAAACTGATGAGCACCCATGTGATCGCGACGGACCAGCCCGATGTTCAGGCGTTGACGTCGTACCTTGAACACGATGATTGCCCAACGATCATCCTGGATGTTGAATACAACATCGTTGCTGCCAACAGCGCCTACCAGCGCCACTTTGGTGTCCAAGGCAAGTCACACGTCGGTTCGAAGTGCTTCAACGTGTCCCATGAATACGCCGTTCCATGCGACCAAGCCGGCGAGCACTGCCCGATGCGTAAGGCCTTCGATAGCCATCGTGCGGAACGGGTGCTGCATATTCATCACACGCCCCGGGGGCCTGAGCATGTGGACGTAGAGCTGCGTCCGATCTTGGATCGCCAAGGCCAGGTTGTTGCGTATGTCGAGCGCTTGAGCACGGTAGAACTCGCGTCAGCACAACCTCAGAAGCAGGGCCTTGTGGGGACTTCGGCTGCATTCAAGGCGGCGCTGAGCACCTTGCAGAGAGCGGCCCCTTCTTCTATCCCGGTATTGCTCCAGGGCGAATCGGGTACCGGGAAAGAACTGTTTGCCAGGGCGCTGCACAATGGAAGCCCACGCGCCAATGGTCCTCTGGTCGTGGTTGATTGTACTGGCCTTACTGAGTCGCTTTTCGAGAGTGAGCTGTTTGGCCATGAAAAAGGCGCATTCACAGGTGCGCTTTACAAGAAAACCGGCCTGGTAGAGGCCGCCCATGGGGGCACGCTATTTCTCGATGAAATCGGCGATGTACCTCTGTCTATGCAGGTCAAACTCTTACGCCTGATTGAATCAGGCAGCTTCAGACCGGTAGGCAGCTTGCGCACAGTCCATTCGGATTTCCGCTTGGTCGTGGCCACGCACAAGCCATTGAAGAAAATGGTTGAGTTGGGCACCTTCCGACAGGATCTTTACTACAGGATCAGCGCATTTCCAATCACGCTTCCGCCACTTCGAGAGCGAAATGAGGACTTGCCGTTGCTCATAGAGAGCCATCTGCAACGCATCGCCCCAGGAAGCAGAGGCACAGTTGAACCGTCAGCAATGAAGCGCCTGGAGTGCTATGCATTTCCTGGAAACATCAGGGAGCTTAAAAATATTCTTGAACGAGCACGACTGCTCAGTGACGACGGCATCATCAGAGAGAAAGATTTACCCGCCGATCTGCTTGATGAGATATCCGTACTTCCGTTGACCACAAAAAATGGTAAAGAGCTTCAAGCCATGGCTCATATGCTTAATGCGTTCAATGGCTCACGATCGGAACTTGCCCAAGCGTTAGGTGTTAGTGAGCGAACACTCTATAGGCGCCTAAAGAGTTTAGGCCAAAACGTTTAAACAATTACCCAGCGATTGTGTGCAGCAGCTGAATCTACTCGACCCCCAAACTCTTGGTCTGGGGGGTCGCTCTCAAACATAGAATCGACCATATGTGCTCGCTGAAGATCTCCTGTGTGGCGCGCACTTGCCCGTGAAGACGATGACACGGTCTTGCTAATCCGCTATTGCACAGGGTTCGGCGATGATTATTGGCTGGCCAACCTGGCACTGGCCACCGTTAATCCATCCTTCCCGTCGCGACTGTTAACCCCCACCAACCATGCTTCCAGCACCGCCGGATTAGCCTTCAGCCACGCCTTGGCCGCCGCCCTCGGTTTCTGGTTTTGGTTCAGCACCGCGTCCATCAACTGGTTCTCCATGGCCAGGCTGAACTCCATGTTCTGCAGCAGTTTTCCGACGTTGCTGCATTCATTGAGGTAGCCCTTGCGCACGTTGGTGTAGACCGTCGCCTGGCCAAAATTCGGGCCGAAGTAGGCATCGCCGCCACTGAGGTACTTCATCTTGTTGCGGGTGTTCATCGGGTGCGGTTCCCAGCCGAGGAACACCATCCATTCGTTCTTGCGGGTGGCGCGCTTGAGCTGCGAAAGCATCGCCGCTTCGCTGGACTCGACGACTTTGAAGTCTTTCAGGCCGAAAGCGTCCTTGTCGATCATGCTCTGGATTAGGCGGTTGCCGTCGTTGCCCGGTTCGATGCCGTAGAGCTGGCCGTTGAGTTTGTCCTTGAATTTGGCGATGTCGGCAAAGTCGTGCAGCCCGGCGTCGTACACGTAGTCGGGCACCGCCAGGGTGTATTTTGCGCCGTGCAGGTTGGCGCGTACGGTTTCCACGGTGCCGGCATCGCGATAGGGTTTGATGTCGTTTTCGGTGGTGGGCATCCAGTTACCGAGGAACACATCCAGTTCCTTGCCCGAGGACAAGGCGCGGTAGGTCACGGGGATCGACAGTAGGGTGGTTTTGGTTGTGTAGCCGAGGGATTCCAGCACTTCGCTGGCGATGGCCGTGGTGACGGTGATGTCGGTCCAGCCGACATCGGAAAAACGCACCGTGGAGCAGGACTCCGGTTCTGCTGCCTGAACCAATAACGGTAGGCTCAGGGACGCAAGCAATAACAAAGCTTTCATAGGGTCAACTCCTCAATGTTAGACGTCAATACCGAACCAGTTCAGTGGCGCCGGTTCGGTGTTCAGGTAGATATGCTTGAACTCGGTGAACTCATCCAGACCAGCCCGCGACAGTTCGCGGCCGATGCCGCTGGCCTTGTAGCCACCCCACGGCGCTTGAGGGAAGGCTGCGTTGTAGTCGTTGATCCACAAGGTGCCGACCCGCAGCCGTTTGGCCATGCGATAAGCCTTGCCGATGTCCTGGGTCCAGACGCCGGCGGCTAGACCGTAGGGTGTGTCGTTGGCCAGTTGCAGCGCCTGGGTTTCACCGTTGAAACGTTCGACGGTGATGACCGGACCGAAAATTTCTTCCCGGGCGATGCGCATGTCGGCCGTGACGTTGCCCAGCAAGGTCGGCCGCAGCCAGAACCCGCGATCGAACTGCTCGGGTATCGTGCCGCCCGCCAGTAAGGTCGCGCCTTGTTCGAGGGCACCGGCAATCATCGTGAGAATCTGATCGCGCTGGCTGGCAGAAATCAGCGGGCCCATTTGCGTCAACGGGTCAAGACCATCGCCCAAGCGAATTTTAAGGATTCGTTGCTGCAAGGCCTCGACAAATCGATCATGAATCCCGTCCTCAACCAGCAGTCGGGAACCAGCGGAGCAGATTTGCCCTGCATTGAAAAACACTGCGTTCAGTGCCTGATCCAGCGCCACTTCAAAGTCTGCATCGGTAAACACGATGTTCGGGTTCTTGCCACCGAGTTCCAGCGCCACTCGTTTGAAGTTGCCAGTGGCCGCGCGCATCACCTTACCGCCGGCACCGGCGCCACCGGTCAGCGACACCAGGTCCACTTCATGACTGGCGGCGAGCAATTCACCGACTTCACCTGGACCGCAAAGCAGGTTGAACACGCCGTCGGGCA
>NZ_JAMFRV010000740.1 GCF_026224925.1 Pseudomonas sp.
AACCTTGGCGCTGGGTTATGCCGGGGTCTACTCAAGCTTCCTGCGCCATGCCGAAGTCGCTGCTGCCAAGTACGGCCTGAAGACCCTCGACATCCTCGTCGAACTGGGCAAACGCCGGATGGTCGGTGGCCAGGAAGACATGATCGTTGATGTCGCCCTGGACTTGCTCAAGCGCTGACATCCTTATGACGCACGCTCCCTTGTTGTGGGGCGCTCGTTCATCATTACGCCCGGCCTGGTACCGGGCGTTTCTTTCTCGCCCTCTTCAGACCAAGAGCGTTTTCCACTTCAGCAGTACTGCCACTGCTTTGCGCTGTTTTTTGCAGTGTGCAGCGTCGGCTTTGACTCTCGCTCAAGTACGAAAGCCGGTCACGGCGGCATTCAAAGTGTCGCCCACCAGGCCCAGCTCGCGTACCGCGCCTTCCAGATGAACACTCGCCGTGCCACTGCGCTCGGCGATTTCCCGTACCCGCGCCATGCTCTCGCCGACCTGTCCGGCGACGGTGCTCTGTTGTTCAGCGGCGGCGGCGATCTGTTGGCTCATTTGCTCCACGGTAGAGACAGCAGCACTAATCGCCTGCAACGCTTGTGAGGCCTGTGCGGTAAGCTCGACGCTGGCTCGGGTCAGTTCCTGGCTACCCTGCAACCGTTGCGAGGCCTCGCCACTGACATGGCGTAGTTGCTCGACGATGGTGGCAATTTCTTCGGTGGAGGCCCGAGTTCGTTGGGCCAGGCTGCGCACTTCGTCGGCTACCACGGCAAAACCACGGCCATGTTCGCCAGCACGTGCGGCCTCAATGGCGGCATTGAGTGCCAGCAGGTTGGTCTGCTCAGCCAATGCGTTAATTACCTCGAGTACGCGGCCCACCGCGCTACTTTCTTGCAGCAAGCGCTGCATGGCCTCGTTGCAACCGGTCATTTCGTCTGCCAGGTGGTCGATGCGGCCGCTGGCCTGACGTACCAGCTCATCGCCGCGACGGGCTTCGAGGTTGGCTTGCTGCACGGCGCTACAGGCATCACCGGCATTGCGTGCGACCTCTTTGGCAGTAATGGTCATCTGTTGCATTGCCGTGGCGGCCAGGGCGGTTTCGGCATTCTGCTGCTCGACACCTTGGGTGGTTCGCTCAGCCACCTGCACCACGTCGTCAGCGGTGCGGTTGAGCGTGCCGATATCCTGGGCAATGCGCCCGACCAGACCGCGCAAGCTGTCGAGCATACTGCCGACGCTGGTCTGCAGTTGGCCGAGCTCATCACGTCGGGGGTGCGATTGTGGTTCGGCAGTCAGGTCGCCGGCGGCAATGCGGCGAGTCAGTGCCAGCACCTGGGTCAATGGTCGCAGGATCAATTGGCGGATCAACAGAGCGGCGCCGACGCCCAAGGTCAGCGAGATGATCAGGATGCCGCCCAGTAGCTGCGTCACCTGTTCACTGGTCTGGTGCCAAGCCAGCTCCTGCGCATCGCTTACTGCGGCGAGGCGTGCACCGACTTGCGTGCTGGCGTCGTTCATCGCCGCCTGACTTACGGTGGCCCGCTCGCGGCTGGCGACGAAGCGTTCGAAGGCATCACGGTATCCGGCCAGCGCCTCTTTGGCCTGGCGCAGAGTGTCCTGCTCGCTGCCATTCAACTGGCGTGCGAGGCTGTCCAGATAGGTGAGCAGCTCAGTCATTCGGGTTTCCCAGTCATCGCGGGCGCTCAGGCTGTTTTCATGGGCAAAGTACAATTCGCTGTCGCGCAGGTTGGACAGTTTGTCGCGTAGCATCGAGGTCTGCTCCAGCAGTGTCATTAGTTCCTGCGAAGGCGATTGCGCTTGCTCAGCAACGGCGTTGAGCGCGTCGAGTTGGTCGAGCAACACGGCGCTGAAACGCTCGCTCAGGTTATGCGCCAGTTCCTGCATGCCTACCCTGGAGTCGCGCTCTTCAAGCTTGGCTTGGGAATAGCGCTGAAATTGGGCGAAGTAGGTCGCACTCGCTTCATTGGCCGAAGCAGCATCTGGAATTTCCACGCGGTGCAGGCTCAATAGCCCGCCGAGCTGTTTGACCAAACCGGTGACCTGTCCCAATGCATCGGTGGACAGGGTCAAACCGAAGTCTTTCTCTGCGGTGCGTGCTTGCAACATTAGCGCACGGGCGCCGCCGAGATCGCGGATGACCGCGCCGCGCTGTTCCAGCGCGTGCAGGGCATTGAACGCGGTAAAGGCGACAGCGATTGTCGACGCCAGGACCAAGCCGAAACCGAGGGTGAGTTTGGCGCCTACCGAGAGGTTGCCGAGTACACGAACGAACATGTTCATCTCCTTTCAGGGAGCTGCAAGGGTGCCGTCGCACGCACGTCGTCAAAGTGAACGGTGCTTGGCGGCAGCGCTATGAAGGTATGGTTCAGCGGGTGAGGGTCACGATCGAATCAGTGCGGGTGGGGGCATGACAGTTCTTCTTATTGTGGTCATGGGTGCGGGGTCGGGCGATTAGCCGCTGCCCCGCAGGGTTCAGGTGTTGTCAGTCGAGAAGACTCTTCAAGGCGATGCCGGCGTCGGCGATCAGCGTCGGGTCGGGCGAGATCCCGGCAGCCAGAAGCTTGCGGCTAAGAATGTGTTCCAGAGGCTGGTTGACCGAGTCGACGGCGATCAGGGTGCTGTCGCGGTAGTGGAATACCGAGAAGCGACCCTGCTCGGGATCGCCGCGGGTCACGCAGTGGGTGCGGCCAATCGACAGGCCGACCATTTGCAATTTGACCTCGCCCTGGTCGCTCCAGAACCAGGGTAGTGCTTCATAACCGGTGTCCTCGCCGATGATCAGGCGTGCCACCAGACGAGCCTGGTCGTTGGCGTTCTGGATCGACTCCAGGCGCAAGCGGGCGTTGTCGGCGTAGCGGTTCTCAAAGGTTACGCAATCACCGATGGCGAACACATGTTGTGCCGAGGTGCGCATCCGCACATCGACCAGGATACCGTTGCTGCAGGCAATACCAGCGGCCTCTGCGAGTTCACTGTTGGGTAACGAACCGGCGCCTACGATTACCAAGTCTGCCGGCCATTCGCCGGCCTCGGTTCGCACGGCAACAACCTTGCCGTTGTCGCCAAGGAAGGCGTTTACGGTACTGTTGAATTGGAGAGTGATGCCTTTTTCGCGGTGTTTGCCGGTCACATAAGCGGACACCTCTGGCGAAACGGACCGCTCCATGATGCGTGATGCGGTTTCCAGCACCGTGACTTGTTTACCAAGCTTGCGAGCGGTGGCCGCAATCTCTAGCCCGATGAAGCCGCCGCCGACAATGACTATTGATTCGCTGCTCGACAGGCGCTGACGCAGAATGCGTGCGTGTTCGAGCGTACGCAGCAAGAGAATGCCCTCTAGCGTGCTACCCGGCAGCGTCAGGTTCCGGGCGCGGGCGCCGGTCGCCAGCACCAACTCGTCGTAGGGCACCAGGCTGCCGTCGGCCAGTTGCAGCGTTCGCGCCTGAGTGTCGAGAGCGCTGACTCGGGTACTCAGACGCAGGTCGATGCGCTTCTCGTCGTAGAAACTTCGCGACTCGAGCAGCAGCTTGCTCTCAGCATCCGGTGTGTCGTTGGTGAGGAAGGCCTTGGAAAGCGGCGGACGGTGATAGGGCAGGTCAGCTTCGTCGCTGAGCAGGGTAATGGTGCCGGCGAAGTCCAGCGCACGCAGCGCAGCGCAGAGGCTGACCCCGCCATGCCCGGCGCCCACGATAACGACATGTCTCGTCATATTATTATTGTCTCTGTCGTTTGTTAGCTGACCGGCGGCATTCGCGCCGGCCGGTGATTAATCCAGGAAAAACCGGTGCAGGAGTTTCTCCACTTGCGCAGGCGCCTCGTGGTTGCAGATGTGCCCAACTCCGGCGAGCACTTTTAGCGCGACATTTGGATTCTGTGCAGACATCGCCTGCATGTCTGCCGCTGGTCCGCCACCGTGATCATGCTCGGCGGCTACCAGCAGGGTAGGCACGCGCAGTTCAGGGAAGCGTGCGCTGAAGTCCATCTCGATGAAGGCACGTACGTACGCCAGATAACCATCTAAGGTGGTGTTTTTCATCATCGTACGCAGCAGGCTGTCCACCTGTGGGTGACTTGCGCGAAAGTCAGCACTCAGCCAGCGGTCGACGGTGATATCGGCCAACGTATGCATGCCTTGCGTCTGTGCGGCATCGCAGCGACCGCGCCAGAATTCGCGTCGGTCATCCGGCTGGCGCGGTCGACAGCAGAACGCTGCGATACGCGTGACTTGCTGCGGATATTCCAGCCCGAGTGCTAAAGCCAGCGACCCGCCGAAGCCGAGGCCGACCACGGCGGAGCTAGAAATGCCGAGGCGGTCCCACAACTGCACGACGCCGTCACGAATGGCGGCAAAGTTACAGTCCTGTGGCGGTGCCGGACTGTGCCCGTGCCCCCATGGATCGAAGCGCAGCACGCGAAAGTGCCTGGACAGGCCCGCGGCTTGTTCAGCCCAAAACTCTGCATCATTGCCAATACCGGGAATGAAGGTCAGGCAGGGGGCATCCACCGGCCCGCTGAAAACATGGTGGAATGTGGGCAGTGCTTGAATGGCTTGCATTAATAGGGCTCCTTCGCTGGCCGTAGGTTACGAACGTATCCGCGGCGGAGGTAGGCGATGAGCTGGATGGCTGCTATCCGGACAATGCATGGCTATCAATAGAAAGCTGAGTTGCGCTTTTTTGCTGGAGTGCGCAACGAGCCAAGACACTATGATCACGGCTGGCCCGAAGCTGCGCGATAAAGTTGGCGCAACGTCATCGACAATAACAATAAGCGGCCTGGGACGGGTTCATCCCGCGCCGTTGGAGAGTCACATGGCTGCACTCATTCAATCCGCCCTCGTAGTCGGCGGTGGTTTTTCCGGCATGTCGGCGGCTATCGAACTGCGCAAGCGCGGTATTGCCGTGGATCTGGTGGAAATCGACCCGCACTGGCGCAACTATGGTGCCGGAATCAGCATCGGCGGTCCCACACTGCGGGCCTTCCGCACCCTGGGCATCCTTGAGCGTTTTCTGGATGAGGGTTATGCCTGCGATGGCCTGGACATTTTCTCCCCCGAGGGTGTGCTACTTACCCAAGTACCGACACCACGCATTGCTGGGGACGACGTTCCAGGCAGCGGTGCAGTGATGCGTCCGGTGCTGGCAAAGATCCTCGCCGATGCGACTCGCGCCAGCGGCACCTACGTGCGCCTGGGCTGCACTGTGAATACGTTAGAGCAGGATGCTGACGGTGTTACGGTGGACTTTAGTGACGGTAGTCGTGGTCACTACGATTTGCTGATCGGTGCGGACGGTCTGTATTCAGGTTTGCGCGAGCACTTGTTGTCTGAGGCGCCGAAGCCGCGTTACAGCGGGCAGGGCGTGTGGCGTGCGGTCTTGCCGCGTCCTGAATCGGTCACCCGCACCATGCTGTGGGTCGGCAATCATCTCAAGGTTGGATTGAATCCTGTGTCGCGTGACGAGATGTACTTGTTCGTCAATGAAGATCGGCCGGTTAACGATATGGTGCCACCGGAGGAATTTCTGACGCGACTCAAAGCGTTGCTCGAACCCTTCACCGCGCCCGACGTGCGTAACGCCAGAGCAATGCTCGACGGGCATTCGCTGGTCATTTTCCGGCCGCTGGAGGGGCTGTTGGTGGATCAACCCTGGTACCGTGGACGCACCGTGCTGATTGGCGATGCGGTCCACGCCACCACTCCGCATCTGGCCTCCGGTGCCTGTATCGGCATAGAGGATGCCATCGTGCTGGCCGAAGAGTTGGAAAACGCGTCCAGCCTGACGGCCGCGCTGGAAAACTTCCAGCAGCGTCGATGGGAGCGTTGCCGACTGGTGGTGGAGAATTCTATGCGTCTGGGTGAAATCGAGATTAATGGCGGTGACAAGGCCGAGCACATGCGCATCATGCACGCCTCATTTGCCGCATTGGCTCAGCCTATCTGACACAAGGGAATAGTCCATGACGTTGTTAAGTGAACATGTGGTCCTGGTAACCGGTGGCGGTTCAGGTTTGGGCCTGGGCCTTGCGCGTCATTGCCTTGCCGAGGGCGCACAGGTGGCGATATTTGAGATATCCGCCGAGAAGGTCGCACAGCTGCGCGATGAGTTCGGCCCCGATGTGCTAATTGTCCAGGGCGACGTAACGTGCCTGGATGACTTGCGCGTCTGTCGCGAGCAACTACTTTCGCGTTTTGGTCGGCTCGATGCGCTGATTGGTGCGCAGGGCATCTTCGACGGCAACGTGCCGCTGATGGATATGCCTGAGGAGCGGCTCGATGCCCTTTTCGATGAGGTGATGCGGGTCAATGTGAAAGGCTATTTATTGTCGGCGCGGGTATTCTGTGACCTATTGCGCGCCAGTGAAGGCGCCATAGTGCTGACCACCTCGACGGCGGCCTATGCAGCCGACGGCGGCGGTGCGGTATATAGCGCAAGCAAGGGCGCGGTGCGTAGTCTGGTTAACCAGTTGGCGTTTGAGTTCGCGCCGCATGTTCGGGTTAACGCTGTAGCGCCCGCCGGCATCGCTAACAGTCAACTGAGTGGGCCGCGCTCGCTCGGGTTGCAAGCGCAGAAGCAATCCGACATCCCCCAGGATGCGTTTCTATCGATGTTCCGCTCGCTCAGTTTGCTTAAGGACCTTCCGACGCCCGAAGACCACGGGCCGCTCTATGCCTTTCTGGCATCTCGGCAAAACCGCATTATGACCGGGCAGACGGTAGTGGCTGACCAAGGGATGTTGAACCGGGCCGTGCTGCATCGGCAGCAATAAATGCCTGCCGTCGTCCCGGGACTATCTACTCAGGAACGGTTCTTCAGCAGCAGAGGGGCTTCCTGCTCCAGCAGCTTTTGAACCGTGCGCGTCGCCAAGGTGTTAGGGCGGCGCAGGGAACTGGCCAACACCACGCTACGTAACAATTCTGGCTTGATGATGCGGGCTACCGAGAAGCGCGGGTCGTCGACGTGCTCGAATAAACCCGAGGTGATCGCATACCCGCCACCGGCTGCAACGATTTCCCATTGCAGCCGAATCGAGTCTGCTTCCACTGCGCACTCGAAGTGAATGCCGTGGGACTTGGATAGTTTTTCAAGCCGCGCGCGCAGCGGGTGCGGCCGGGAAGGAAGCACTAATGGAAGGCCTTGCAGATCGGATAACTCGACGGTTGATTGTGTGACCGCAGGATCTTGCGCACGACCGACCAACATCAGTTTGGGCTGCACCAGTACCGATTCTTCCGAAGTCGATACATCGCCTTCGCGTAGGAGCAGTGCCATGTCTACGCGGCCCTCATTGATCAGTTCCTCAAGGTGTGCGCTGCTACCTTCGCATATTTGCAACTTTATGCGCGGGTAGCGCTCATGCACCAGTTTGTACAATGGCCCGGCAATTGGCTCCACCGTGGACGGCAGCAGCCCTATCCGTACCTCGCCAATCGGAATACCACCGGAGGTACGAATCACATCGGCGACTTCTTCCGACTCCTCCACGAGGGCCTCGATACGTGGCAGGATTTGCAGACCAAACTCGGTGAGGTTTACACCGCGGCCGGTGCGGTTGAACAGCCTCACTCCGCATTCGCGTTCCAGTTGAGAAATGTGACGGCTGATCATCGACTGCGGTACGTCGAGTGCCACGGCCGCTTGCGTCAGGCTTCCCAACTTGGCGACCTTGATGAAATGATGCCACTTTGGGTCCAGGATCGATTGCAACGTGGCTGTCCTTTTATTTTTATCGGAGGCGTAAAGCGGCGGATTATTTCATGGCATCGGTAGATTGGGCAAAGGCCTTGGCTTAGTATTTTTCTCCCTAAGATCCCCACCCAGACACTCTGTAAGGTTCAGCGCAGCCCATACGAGCATGGGGAGTTGA
>NZ_JAMFRV010000741.1 GCF_026224925.1 Pseudomonas sp.
CCCGCTGCCAACCCTAAAGCCAAGGCAGCACCCAGCGTCGTGGTGTTGTACCGTCACGGTGTGCAGCTGAAGTTGGAGGGTGGTTATTTTGAGCTGTTGGGCTACCTGAAATCGATTCAGGGCACGCAATGGAAACTGAACTGGGAGAGTCTCGACTACCGAGTCGGAGATGAAGGTTCTGGCCACGCACAGATCAGCCTGCAGCTGTACACGCTAAGCCGGTATGCGGGGTGGGTCGGTGTTTAAAGCCCTACTGATAACGGCGCTGCTGTTTAGCACAATGGCCCACGCAAGCAGTGAGGTGCCCATTGATCCTACCCGGCCGCCTGCCCGCCTAATACCTGGGGTTCGCCCGGGGGAACAAGCGCGCACGCCGGTGCTGCAAGAAATCCTTCTCGGCGCCCACGGCAGCCGTGCAGTCATTGATGGACGGACCTTGCGAGTTGGCGACGAACACGCCGACGCCCGGGTACTGGCTATTTATCCTCAAACCGTTTTGATCGAACGCAATGGCAAGCGCGAATACCTGCGCATGGCCAATCCCGTTATACAGCCGAGCCGATAGTACCCATGATGAAGTTCCTGTTGGGCCCATGCCTGCTCGTCCTAACCTTTTTACTGCCCGCCTGCCAGACATTCAAAGGCGGCGACCAAGTGCTCTACGATCAGAGCAATAAATCACTCAATGAAAGTGTGCAGCAATCGCAAGTACGGTCAGTGCCACCGCCCTCTGTCCAGGCGGCTCTGCTGCAGCCGTATAACGCGCAAGGCTCGTCCACCAATGACCCGCGTTTCGACGTGTCGGCCAAAGACATGCCCGCGCGCGATTTCTTCCTGAGCCTGATGCAAGGTGCCGGACAAAACCTGGTGGTGCACCCGGATGTAACGGGCAACATCACATTCAGCCTGCGCCGTGTAACGCTTGAAGAAGTACTCAGCGCAGTGCGCGACACTTACGGCTATGACTTTCGCAAGACCAGCTATGGCTATCAAATCTTGCCCAATAGCGTGATTACTCGCAGCTATGACATCAACTACCTGAACCTGCAGCGTGTCAGCAAAACCGATACCCGAATCAGCGCGGGCCAGATGGTCAGCAGTAATAACAAAAATGGAAATAGCAGTAACGGCGGTAATAGCAACAGTGATAACAACAACGACAACGGCAATGGACAAAACCGCGATAGCTCGGCGTCGACGCTTAATGCCAGCCGCGTGACCACCAGCAGTGATGCCGACTTTTGGAAGGAAGTCGGTGAAGTGGTGAAAATGATCGTGGGTGACGAGCCCGGCAATAGCGTGATGGTCAACCCTCAGGCCAGCCTGTTGATCGTCCGCGCCAAAAGTGCCGATCAGGAAAACGTCGCGCGTTTTCTTGAAAAAGCGCAACGCAATCTGCAGCGCCAAGTCGTGCTGGAAACAAAAATTATCGAAGTGCAGTTGAACAAGAACTTCCAGGCCGGTATTAGTTGGACCAAGTTAGGCGGCGATCTGGGTGGCAGCCTGGCAGGGGCGGCACTGACCGGTCCAACGGCCGTTGGCGGAGTGTTCAGCAGCACCATCAGCGTGGGTGACTTCAGCGGCTTGATCCAGTTGCTGGAGACCCAAGGCGAGGTTCGCGTACTGTCCAGCCCACGTATTTCAACGCTGAATAACCAGAAAGCCGTGATCAAGGTCGGGTCCGATGAATTCTTCGTTACCGACGTCTCGTCTACCTCTGGCACCACCACGGTTGCTGGCGTTACTCAACCGACCCAAAACGTCACGCTGACCCCGTTCTTTTCCGGTATCTCCCTCGATGTAACACCGCAAATCGATCAGAACGACACCGTGACGCTGCACGTACGACCAACCGTCAGCCAGGTCACCGACCAGAACAAAACCATCACACTGGGCACCAATAACGTTCTAGAGCTGCCACTGGCGCTTTCGACAACCCGCCAGTCCGACTCCATCGTGCGCGCCCACAGCGGTCAGGTCGTGGTGATCGGTGGCTTGCTGCAAAACTCAAGCGATGACAGCAACACTGCTGTTCCTTGGGCCAGCAAGCTGCCGATCATTGGCAATCTTTTCAAGCAACAACGCAACACCCTGCAAAAAAGCGAACTGGTGATCCTTATGCGTCCCCAGGTGGTGAACGACGATGTGTGGCTGGGCGACTTGCGTAAAACCGCAGAGACGTTCAAGGAATTGAAGTAACGCTATGTACAACGCTTACTTCGGCTTGCGCGAGAAGCCCTTCGCGCTGACGCCCAATACAGAGTTTTTGGTCAAGCTGGCGTCCTATCAAGCGTGCCTTAACTTGCTGCATGTGACACTTGCTGAGGGCGAGGGATTCATCAAAATCACGGGCGAGGTTGGCACCGGTAAAACGTTAATCTGCCGCACCCTCCTCGCGCACTTGGACCGCGAACGTTATCAGTTGGCGTACCTGCCTAACCCAGGCATGGGCCCTACCGGTTTGCGCCAGGCCCTGGCCCGTGAGCTGCACATTGAGGGTGTGGATGAGCTTGATACCCAAGGCTTGCTCGATGCACTGCATCACCGCTTGATAGAACTCGCAGCGTCCGGAAAAAGCACTGTGCTATTGATTGACGAAGCCCAGGGTTTGCCGGTTGGTACTCTGGAAGCATTGCGACTGCTGACCAATCTGGAAACCAGGCAATCCAAGCTGCTCCAGGTTGTGTTGTTCGGCCAACCCGAACTGGACACCACGTTAGCGCGCAATGACCTGCGTCAGCTTCGCCAACGCATTACGTTTTCCTACCGCCTGCGCGTCCTCGACAAGAAAGACACCGCGCGTTATGTGCACGAACGCCTTGCCGTTGCCGGCTATCGGGGCGCTCCGCTGTTTGCTGCCGAAGCAGTTCAACGCTTGGTGCGTGACAGTGCCGGCATCCCTCGGCTGATCAATATTCTTGCACACAAGGCCTTGATGGCCGCTTACGGGGAAGGCCGTAAACAGGTCACCTCAAAGCACGTAGCCGTTGCACTACGGGACACCGAGGGTGCCCACCCTTTCACCCATCGCCTTGGGTTTTGGTCGCAATGGCAAGTGGTCATTCTCACGCTGATGTTGCTGGCCGTCGGTATCGGGTTGTGTGTGATGGAATACCGTGAGGTGTTGCGATGAGCTTGATCAATGACATGCTCAGTAACCTCGAAAAACGTCGTGCCGACTCATCCGAACGACCAGAGCTCGAAGGTTTTTCGGCCGTCGACGAATCTGGCGCTGACCGCCGCGAGCGCTTGCGCCGGTTTCAGAACGGCGTCATCGGCGTAGCCCTAATTGCCATTATTGGGCTGCCCCTTGGGCTGTTGATTAACCGCTTAGTCAAATTGAACCCACTGGCACACAACGCAACGGTCATATCTGCCGTGGTTGCGCCCCCTGTCCCTGTTGCTGCCCCGGCGACCTTGCCCAGTACGCCAACGGCCGCTACCGCGTGCCTTTTGGAAGTACAACCGCAAAAGGAGGTGGCTATCGTCGATGACGCAAACACACCAATGGGCATGGACAGGGTCGCAACGACCGAGCCGCCCCCGGTCGATACAGCAACGGCGGAGCCTGCACTCCCGGCGTGGGCAACTGCGCCCGTACCGCCTGCGGATAAACACCCCCGTGTAACAGTTGTGGTTCCGGTCACCAAGCCACAGCCGGTGACAGGCCCGCCACACATGACGATCACGCCTTATCAGCCCAATGCCAGCGACTTACGCCTGACGTTGGCGCGCGCGCAATTGCAATCAGGTGATGCGCGCAAGGCAGTCGCCACGCTGGAACAGAGCCCTCCTCAGTTAGCCCAGGAACCTGCTTATTACGCCTTGCTCGCCGCCTGCTACCAGCAGACCGAGCAATGGCAAAAAAGCGCGGCGCTGTATGGGCAGCTCACGCAATTGCGGCCCACTCAGGCGGCTTGGCAGTTAGGGCTGGGGATCGCCTTGGAACGACTGGGGCAACCCACAGAGGCGGAGCGCCATTACCGTTTTGCCGAGCGCGGACAAGGTCTGGACGACGGCGCCCGGCGTTTCGCCAGCGACCGCGCCGTCGCGTTGGCGGGCAAATGACCATGCAAGACAGTGCGATGGGGGTAAGGCTCAATGGATAACGAAAAGATACGTCGCAGTAAGGTGCGTCTGGGCGACCTGTTGATTGACGCCGGACTGCTCAACGACATCCAATTGCAACGCGCCCTGCAGGAACAAAAACGCACGGGCTTCAAGCTGGGTCGCACGGTCATCGAGCTCGGTTTTGTCGACGAACAACGTCTGCTGACCGCGTTGTCAGAGCAGTTGAACATTTCATTTATCGAACTCAAACACTTCAAGTTCGATAACGCATTGGTACAAATGTTGCCGGAAAACCTGGCAAGGCGCTTCCGCGTCATCGTGTTGTCCCGCGAACCTGTTGGCTTGTTAGTGGGCATGAGTGACCCGCTCGACCTGTTCGCGCTGGATGAAATGGAACGCGTGTTACGCACCCCGATTCATCCCGCAGTAGTTCGCGAAGATGAAATGCTTAAGGCACTCGACACGCTGTACCGACGTACCAGCGAACTGGACATCATTGCGGGTGAGCTGGAAGGCGACCTTAAAGACAGTGACTTCGACCTGTCCGCGCTGGGCGCAACCAATAACAGTGATGCGCCTGTTGTGCGCTTGCTGCGAACACTGTTTGAAGACGCGGTGCAAATGAACGCGTCGGACATTCATATCGAGCCAGGTGACGGCGTCTTGCGCATTCGCCAGCGCATCGACGGCGTGCTCAGCGAGCATATTTTGAAGGAACCGAGGGTGGCCTCGGCGTTGGTCATGCGCTTGAAAATCATGTCGGGTCTGGACATCGCTGAAAAGCGTTTACCTCAGGATGGCCGCTTCAATATCCGGGTCAAGAACCACGCCATTGATGTCCGGATCTCAACGATGCCGGTGCAGTACGGCGAATCCGTGGTGATGCGCCTACTTGATCAAACAAACGGCATCACCAGCCTGGAAAACGGCGGCATGCCGGCGCCGATGCTGGCGCGCTTTCGCCAACTGCTGCAACGCTCTTTTGGCCTGGTACTGGTCACCGGCCCCACCGGCTCGGGTAAAACGACAACGCTGTATGCGGGGCTTAGCGAATTGAACAGCCCGCAGAAAAAAATCATCACTGTCGAAGACCCGGTCGAATACCGGTTGCCGCGGGTGAACCAGGTGCAGGTCAACGCCAAGATCGACTTGAGCTTTTCCCGCATTCTGCGCTCAGCCCTTCGACAGGACCCCGACATTCTGCTGATCGGGGAAATACGCGATCACGAGACAGCCGAGATCGGGCTGCGGGCGGCCATGACCGGTCACATGGTGCTGTCGACGTTGCACACCAACGATGCACCGACCACCGCCATGCGCCTGATTGACATGGGTGTCGAACCGTTTTTGGTGGCCACGGCGTTAACCGCCGTTCTGGCCCAGCGACTGATCCGACGCGTATGCGAAAGCTGCCGCGCCACGCACATTCCGCAACCGCATCAGATGGCGTGGTTGGAGCATCTGCATGGGGCTTCATTGCACACGCACACTTTCTACAAAGGTACCGGCTGCCACCACTGCCACAACACCGGTTATTCGGGACGCTTGGGGGTGTTCGAACTCCTGGAAATGAACGCCGAAATGATCGCAGCCCTGCGCCGCAATGATCCGCAAGGCTTTGCCGATGCAGCCCTCGCCAGCCCCAACTATCGACCACTGGCCATCTGCGCGCTGGACTATGCACTGACGGGACTGAGCAGCGTCGAGGAAGTACTCAAGGTCAGCGTTTTCCGGGCCGATGAGGGCGCGAACCAATGACCGTTTTCCGCTTTACCGGGCGGGACGCCCGCGGCGTTAAGGTCACCGGCAGTCGTGACAGCAGTACCGCAGACACCCTCGCCAGTGAGTTGTTGGCCCAGCGCATTGTCCCGCTGACGATTGATGTTCAGGTTGAGGAGCAAGGTGACTTGTTGGCTCAGTTGAACGAGCGGTTTCGCAGCAAAAAGATCGAGCTGCTGGAGCTGATTACTTTTTGTCGGCAAATGCACAGTTTGAGCAAGGCCGGTGTACCGATCATTCGCGCAATCGGCGGATTGGCCGAATCAAACTACAACCAAAACTTTTGCAACGTATTGATGAAAGTGCGCAGTGATCTGGATGCTGGCATGAGCCTCGCCATGTCTTTTAACGCGCACCCCAAAGTATTCAACACGTTGGTCGTGAGCATGATCAGTGTGGGCGAGAACACCGGCCAACTCGACCTGGCCTTTCGCCAACTGGCGATTTATCTGGAGTTGGAGCGCGAGACGCGCAAGCGCATCAAACAGGCCACGCGCTATCCGATGTTTGTCTTCATCGCGATGGGGCTGGGGTTGACCGTGATCAACCTGGTGGTGATTCCCGCCTTCGCCAGGATATTCGCGCAGTTCCACGCGCAACTGCCTTTACCCACCCGTTTTTTGATCGGCATGTCGCAGTTCTTTCAAGACTATTGGTGGCTACTGGGATTGATGGTCGTCGGCGGCATTTACGGCTTCTCCAAGTGGACCAACACCGACGCCGGAGCGTTGCGCTGGGACCAGATAAAACTGCGCCTGCCGATTGTCGGCGGTCTCTTCGAGCGTATAGCCCTGGGCCGCTTCACGCGCACGTTCGCGATGATGTACCGGGCGGGTGTGCCGCTGCTGCAAACCTTGTCGATCAATAGCGTGACCGTCAGTAACCGCTACATCGGCCGGGCCATCCTCGCGATGCGCGAGGGCGTGGAGCGCGGCGAAGCATTGACCTCCACTGCCACCGCCAGCGGCTTGTTTACCCCACTGGTGCTGCAAATGATGTCGGTCGGTGAGGAAGCCGGTGCGCTGGACGACCTGTTTGTCGAAGTAGCGGACTTCTATGAACAGGAAGTGGATTACGACCTCAAGCAACTGGCCGATGCCATTGAACCGATTTTGATCGTCGCCATGGGCCTGATGGTGCTGGTTCTGGCCCTGGGCGTGTTTCTTCCCATGTGGGACCTGTCAGCAGCCGCAAAGGGTCACGGATGATCAACCAAACAAAACAATAACAGCCTTAAGCACGTCACCAATATCGGTGACGTGACGAAGAAAAACCAAAGGAAATACAGCATGAAAAGACAACAAAGCGGTTTTACCTTGATCGAGCTGGTCATGGTGATCGTAATCATCGGCGTTTTGGCCGCGTTCGCGTTGCCACGCTTCGCTAACCTGACCGGCGATGCAAAGGCAGCCACCATCAGTGGTGCAGCAGGTTCCATGAACTCAGCTGCGGCAATCGCGCATTCGGTATTTCTTGCAGAGAAAGGTGTCGTGGTGCTTGAAGGCCAGACCATCCCAATGGCGTTTGGCTACCCAACGGCGGCCGGCATCCTGATCGCAGCCAATATTTCTTCGAGTGATTACATCACCCCGACCACTGTCGTCAGCCCGACCGTAACAGTCACCGCTAACAACGCAGCAACGCCTGCCTCTTGCCAAGTGACCTACACCGAAGCCGCTAGCGCAAACAGCTCCCCGACAGTCGCCAGCATGACTGATGGCTGCTAATGCCTGACATGCGCGGCTTCACCTTGGTTGAGATGGTGTTGGTGATTGTGATCATCGGCATCGTCTCGGCAGTCGTGGGGCCGCGCTTCTTTGATCGACAAGTGTTCAACGAACGCGTGTTTTTCGAAGAGAGCCTGGCCGCCGTGCGCTATGGACAGAAGCTTGCCCTGGCCAGCGGCTGCCTGACTCAAGTCAACCTTGATACCAACGGCTACTACCTGCTTCAAGCGGCAAATTGTACGAGCGGCGCTTATACCGCCGACGTCCTGAGCCCTGATGGCAAGAAGACCTTTGCCGCTGCAGTGCCCACTAACGTGGCGCTGACAACGGTCAATTTTCCTGTTGTATTCGACTCCCTGGGCCGCCCGTCCAGCGCCGCGAGTGCAACGATCGGATCCTTAAATGACGGCTTCACACTCCGTGTCACCGCTGACACGGGTCTGGTGCAATGAAGCGCGAACGGGGCATGACCCTGGTCGAACTGGTGCTCACCATTGTGATCATTGGTATCGCCGCCGCCGCACTGTTCACGGCCATGGCGGCCATCACCAATCAATCGTCTGATCCCTTGCTACGCCAGCAAAGCCTCGACATCGCGCAGGCCTACCTTGAGGAAATCCTGTTGAAGGATTATGCCGATTCCAGCGGTACCGTCTGCCCCGCGCCACCGAGTAGCCGCAGCCAGTACCAAGTCGTTTGTAACTACGCCGGACTGAACGACAACGGTGCCCACGACGCCGACGGGTCCGCTATCGCGCCCCTTTCGGGCTATCAGATTGGAGTTACCGTCAACCCACAAGCCTGGGCAGGATTGTCCGCAGCCGACGCGCTGTACGTCGAAGTCACTGTCACCGACCCCGCTAACCAACGGTTAGTGCTTGGCGGCTATCGGACGCGCTATTGATGAACAGTCCGGCGCGCGCGCGCGGCTTCACCCTGATCGAACTGGTACTCGTTATCGTCTTGGCCAGCATCATCGTGGTGGTGATCAGCACGGTGTTTTCGCACCCGCTGCAAGGCCTGGTGGATCAAAGCCGGCGCGGTGCGCTGGTGGAACAAGCGGCAGGCGCCATGAACCGCATGACCCGCGACGTACGCCTCGCGATTCCGAATTCTTTGCGGGTGTCGGCCGACGGACAAGCCGTGGAGCTGATGCTGATTCAAGGTGCGGCGCGTTACCGTCCCAATCGTACTGACAGCGAAGGCCTGCGTTTCTCCACAGACACTGCCGGCAGTTGCGGCAGTTCAACGGTGGATGGCCGCTGTGACGACTTTCAGGTGTTGGATGGCTCATTCGACCCAACTGGCGCGCTCTGGATGGTGATGTACAACATCGGTGCCGAATCGGGCGGTGCGCCGGTGAGCGGCAGTAATGTCTGGGCGCCCGCGAACCCTGGGGTCATCACTCCGACCGGCACCACGTTTAACCTGCTTGCTGGAGCGCCGACCGGTGAAACCCTGATTGCCATGGGTAATTTGCCCACTGGCGGTTTTCGCTTCGCTTACGCATCGCCGCAGTATCGCTTGTACATGGCTCAGTCGGTGGTGGGCTATCGCTGTGAAAACCAGCAGTTGCTTCGTTACAGCTACAGCACCTTGCAGGCTTCACTGCCGTCAGAGCCGCCGGCAGGCTCCAACCCTGAGCCGCTGGCGGTAAACGTCGACTGTTCGCAAACCTATTTCACCTACCAGGTGGGCACTACCCAGCGCGGTGGACTGTTGTCCCTGACCCTGCGTATCACCCTCGATAACGAAAGCTTTGAACTCTTGCAACAGGTCCACGTCGACAATGCGCCCTGACCCTCGCCGGCCCCAACGCTCCCAGGGATTTGGCCTGGTCGCCGCGTTATTTTTACTGATTGTGGTGACCCTGGTGGTGATCGCAATGGCGCGCTTGTCTGCTGCACAACACGGTTCCAACAGCCTCGCAATCCAGCAAGCCCGGGCCTACCAGTCAGCCAATGCCGGGCTGGAATGGGGTATTAGTTTATCGCTCAGCTCGGGCAGTTGCGCTCAAGGGAGCCCGACTCTGGCCGGGAGCAATCTCGCCGACTTCAGCGTCAATGTTGCCTGCACCAGCAGCAACTATCTGGACAACAACGGCGTGGCTTTGCAGATATTGCTCTTCACCTCAACCGCACAGAACGGCAGCCCCGGCAGTCGCTCCGACTACGCCTACCGACAACTGACAGCCACCATAGAAAAAGGCGCGCCATGAACAAGCACGTAGTAAAGCGAATTTGCCTTTGGGTCGCACTGTTGGTTAGCCCGTTGCTGGCGAACACAACATTTGCCGCCACGACTTATTCCTTCAGCCTGCTGGGTACAGACGCACCCTGCACGGGAGTTTGGAGCAGCAGTGGCAACACCTTCACCTGTACCGGAGAGGTAGATCTCGCTGCCGGCGATTCACTGGTGGTGGGCACGTTGATCGCCGGTAACATCACGGTAGTGGCGACCCAGGGCTTTTCCCTCGACACCAATACGATTGGTGCCAGCAGCAACACCGTGGCTCTGGTCTCGGTCGCTGGAGTGATTACTGTCGCGGGTACAAACAGCACGTTCAGTGCGTCGATCAGCTCTACCGATGGAGCAATCAATCTGTTAAACGCCACGGTGGCCGGTTCGGTTCAGACCACCAATGGCACGATGACGCTTATCGGCGGCGCCATTACCGGCAATGCTCAGGCTGGCGGAGCGATCACTGCGGCAAGCACCCACGTAAACGGCAACGTGATCAGCACCACGGGTGCCAGTACGCTTGCTGCTGTCAGCGTTGGCGGCTATGTCCAAACGCTTGGGACCATTCTCCTTAAAACTGGCTCTGCGGTGACGGGCACGGTGACCAGTCGCGCCGGGGCAATCACGTTTACTGACTCAAGCGTGGGTGGCGATGTCTTGGGTTATGGCGCGGTGACGTCCACCAACACCCCTATGAAAGCCAATCTGACCAGCAGCACCGGCGCGATCACAATTGTCGGCGGCAGTATCACCGGGGCTATTGTTGCCCAGGGTGCCATTACCTCGACCGGCGCCCCAGTAGGCGGCAATGTCACCAGCAACGCCGGAGCGATCACCCTGACAGCCGGCAGCATTGGCGGTGACATCCAGGCGTTCGGCGTGATTACCATGACCGACACCCCCATAACCGGCAACATGACCAGCACCCAGGCGGCAATCACCTTGGTGCGCGGAAGCGTCTCGGGCAATGTCGTTGCAGCTGCGGTGATTACCACCACCGACACCTGCATCGGGGGTAACGCTCAGGCCGGTGCAGCGATGACGCTCACCCGCACCAGCGTCGGTATCAGTGCTCTGTCGCAAGCGGCGATGACCCTTACCGCCAGCAGCATCATTGCTGATGCCTTGTCGGGAGCTGCCTTGACTGCCACTGACACCTGCGTCGGCGGCACCACCCGAGCGGTTGGCGCCCTGACCATCACCGGGGGATGTGACACCAGCCCGGCCCATACCAGCTGCGCAGCTCCAGCACCTGTAGCACCTGTGGCGCTTGTCGATCATTTCGCGTTCAGCTATGCAGGCGCGGCACTGACCTGTAACCCACAACCAATCACCATCACTGCGTGCGCCGATGCCAATTGCAGTCTTTTTGCCAACCCGGTCAGTGTTGCGCTGAGCCCCGCCAGCGGCTGGACAGCGGCATCACCCGCCGTGATGAACGGCAACACCATCACCTTCACCTTCAGTGGCGGCAGCGCGCAAGCGTATTTGAGCAATACCAGCGTGGGTAACGTCAGCCTCGGGGTCAATTCATCGATCC
>NZ_JAMFRV010000742.1 GCF_026224925.1 Pseudomonas sp.
TGGGGCTATAGCTCAGCTGGGAGAGCGCTTGCATGGCATGCAAGAGGTCAACGGTTCGATCCCGTTTAGCTCCACCAATTTGTACGGTTCGAGGTTTGGCCACACAAACCTTGGATCGACCAGCCTCAGGCTGGTCATGTGTATAGAAGGTTTTGCGTCCCCTTCGTCTAGTGGCCTAGGACACCGCCCTTTCACGGCGGTAACAGGGGTTCGAGTCCCCTAGGGGACGCCACGATTTTCCCGTTATACGGGCCAAGGGTCATTCAATTATTGAATGGCCCTTTTGTTTTTGTGCTGCGTTTTTCCTACCCATATCCCCTTGCACGCGGTGTCCCCGACCGACGGGCACGTTTTGGCTTGCCAATATTATTATGTAAATAATATTCTCTGCGTAATATCAGGAGGCCGCATGAACGACAAAAAAGCTCAAACCCGCGAACGAATTCTTAAGGCCGCCAGCTCTGCCTTGATTACGCGTGGCCCCATCGAGCCAAGCGTCAGCGAAGTGATGGGTGCGGCAGGCCTGACGGTTGGTGGTTTTTATGCGCACTTTGAAAGCAAAGACGCGATGATGCTGGAAGTATTCAACCAGTTGCTCTCCTGTCGGCGCGATGCCTTGGACGCTATCAGCGGCGACCTCCCAGGAGAAGAGCGTCGTGGATTGTTGGCCGCGTTTTACCTGTCCCGTAAACACCGGGATGCCTCTGAGCAGGCGTGTCCATTGCCATCCACCGTGGCTGAGATGGCGCGCTTGCCTGACAGCTTTCGTGAGGCGCTGGCAGAACACGTGGAGCTGATGACCGCGCAACTGTCCTCCAGCCCTGAGGAAGCCAATACCGCACTGGCTGATCTTGCGTTGATGCTCGGAGGCTTGGCGCTGGCGCGTGCATTGGGCCCCGGCGATTTGTCTGACCGAGTATTGCGCGCCGCCAAATCGGCAGTGCTCTGACGACCTGCCACCGATTGGACCGACCTTCCGTTACACTGCTCTCCAGTGGCTTGCCGTCGAAAGGTAGGCCGGAAAGGAGCAAGCATGAGCTGGGATCTGGTTACGCCATTCGTCATTGACCTGAATGTCACCTCTGACGACATCGATGGATTGGGGCATGCCAATAACGCGGTGTACGTCACTTGGTTGGAGCGCTGTGCCTGGCGGCATTCCCAGCAGCTTGGCCTGGACCTGACCGAGTACCGTCGCATCGACCGTGCAATGGCGGTGGTTCGCCATGAAATCGACTATCTGGCCAGCGCCTATGAAGACGACGTACTGCAATTGGCAACCTGGATTGTCAGTTGGGATCAGCGCTTGAAAATGACCCGCCGGTTTCAGCTCAAACGGCCCAGTGATGGCATGACCTTGCTGCGTGCGCAAACCACCTTTGTCTGCATCGAATTGTCCACGGGCAAGCCAAAGCGCATGCCGGCAGAATTCATCGAGGGCTACGGGCCAGCGCTGATAATCCCTCCAGCCTGAGCCTTGCCGCGCATAAGCATTTCCAATCCCCGGTCCGCCCCGTAAACTGCCGGACTTTTTTCGAGTGTGACCCATGCAAATTGCTCTGGCGCCCATGGAGGGTTTGGTTGACGACATCCTGCGCGATGTACTGACTCAGGTCGGTGGCATCGACTGGTGCGTGACCGAATTCATTCGCGTGTCCGAGCGCTTGATGCCCGCTCACTACTTCTACAAATACGCGTCGGAGCTGCACACAGACGCCAAAACCGCTGCTGGCGTGCCATTGCGCTTGCAACTGCTGGGTTCAGACCCAGTGTGTTTGGCCGAGAACGCGGCCTTTGCCTGCGAGCTGGGCGCTCCAGTGCTGGACCTGAACTTCGGCTGTCCGGCCAAGACAGTCAATCGCTCCCGTGGCGGTGCAATCCTGCTCAAAGAGCCCGAGTTGCTGCACCGCATCGTCGAGCAGGTACGCCGTGCGGTACCTGCGCACATTCCCGTGACCGCCAAAATGCGCCTCGGTTACGAAAGCCCGGAAGGGGCGTTGGATTGCGCGAGGGCGTTGGCCGATGGCGGCGCTGAGCAAATCGTGGTGCATGCGCGGACTAAGGTCGATGGCTATAAACCGCCTGCGCACTGGGAATGGATCGGGCGCATTCAGGAAGTGGTCAAGGTGCCTGTGGTTGCCAACGGTGAAATCTGGACCGTGGACGACTGGCGGCGCTGTCGGGAAATCTGTGGCGCCAGGGACATCATGATCGGCCGCGGACTGGTGGCCCGCCCTGACTTGGCAAGGCAGATTGCGGCTGCCGAAGCGGGCGAAGAGGTGGTCGAGATGACCTGGTCAGAACTGCTGCCCATCGTGCACGTGTTCTGGCTGCACGCGTTGGAAAAAATGACCCCGATTCAGGCGCCCGGCCGTTTGAAACAGTGGCTTGCGTTGTTAACCAAGAGTTACCCCGAAGCCACGGAGCTGTTCAACACCCTGCGCCGCGAGACCGACTGCCAGCGCATCGGGCACTTGATCGGCTTCATCCGCAGCGAAGCGGCGTAGGGCAATCCGGAAATTCCGGTGGGAGCGAACTTGTTCGCGAATCAGGCGGTGCGATGTATCTGACAGACCGCGTTTCTCGCTTCCCGAACAAGTTCGGTCCCGCACCGTTCGCGAAAGCGTTGCAGATTGGCGTTTACAACCCTCCATCTGCACTCAACAACCCCACAAATCCATCCAGCGGCAGTGGCTCGCTGAACAAATACCCCTGATACAAATGACAACCCAGTTGCTCTAGAAACCGCAACTGCTCGGGCTTTTCAACGCCCTCGGCGATGACGGCCAAGTTCAAACTTTGCGCCATGGCCACTATGGCGCGGATGATTTCGGCGTCGTTGGGGTCGGTCGTCGCATCACGGACAAAGGATTGGTCAATTTTCAGCGCATCCACGGGCAGTCGCTTGAGGTACGTCAGCGACGAATAACCCGTACCGAAGTCATCCATGGCGAAAGTGACGCCCATTTTCTTCAGGCGACGCATCTTGGCGATGGTGTCGTCGATGTTTTGGATCACGATGCCTTCGGTGATTTCCAGCTTAAGCAGTCGGGCAGGGAAGCGGTGGTTTCGCAAGCTGCGCTCTACTCGCTCGACGAAGTCGGTTTGGCGAAATTGTCGAGGGCTGATGTTGACGCACATGCTGAAATCGTCTGAATCAATCAGCGCTCGGTGCAAAAGCTGCCCGCCGGTTTTGCAGGCTTCGTCAAGAATCCAGCTGCCAACTTCCAGAATCATCCCGCTTTCTTCCAGTACCCGAATAAATTGCGTTGGAGGCAGCGCCCCCATTTGCGGATGCTGCCAGCGCAATAACGCTTCGGCGCCAACGATGCGGTCATCCCTAGCGTCCACTTGGGGTTGATAGTGCAGGCTGAACTCACCACGGGTCAGCGCCAGCCGCAGGTCGTTTTCCATGCGCAAGCGCTCGCTGGCCGCTTTTTGCATGGTGCTGTGAAACAGCTGCGTCGTGTTACGCCCAGAGTCTTTGGCTCGGTACAACGCAATGTCGGCGCGTTTGAGCAGGTCGGCCGGGGTCGAGCCGTGATCTGGAATCAACGCTACACCAATACTCGGCGTTACCTGCAAACGCTGGCCGTCGAGGAACATCGGTTCAGCGAGCAACTCGCGCAGGGTATCGGCCAAACCACGTACCTGGTGAGTGACTTCGGTTCGGGTGCCCACCAAACCGCTAAGTAGTACCACGAACTCATCACCGCCCAGGCGCGCAACCGTGTCCTCAGCGCGGACTGTAGCCTCCAGGCGTGCAGTGATGATCTTCAGTACGCTATCGCCCACCGGATGGCCGAGGGAGTCGTTAATGTGTTTAAAGTGGTCGAGGTCAAGGAACAGAAGGGCCCCGCGCAGGTTGTGATGTTTGAGCCATTCGATCTGTTCGCTCAGGCGCTCCATCAGCGACGCGCGATTGGGCAGGTCGGTGAGCGGGTCGTGATAAGCCAGGTGCTGAATCTGTGCCTGGGCGCTTTTCAACTGGCTGATGTCGCGCGCAGTCATGAGCAGGCAGGCGGTTCCGTTAAGGGTAATCGGCTCCATCGACACATCGACCGTCAGCACCTCGCCGTTTTTACCGAAAGCCTGCATTTCCCTGTGATGCACTCGGCCAGATTCCTGCAAATCTTTGAGCAGTAACTCGCGATGATTATCGGCCCAGATGCCTACTTCATAGACCGTGCGGCCAATGACATTTTCGCTCGTGTGCCCGGTCAATCGGCAAAAGCCGTCATTGACCTCAAGGTAGCGACCTGAGTCTCGCTCGGTAATGGTGATGGCATCGGGGCTGGAGTGAAATGCCTTGGCGAACTTCTCTTCGGAACTCGTCAGGCGTTGTTCGCGCTCAACCTGGTCCGTGATGTCGAGCAGGGTGCCGGCCATGCGCAATGGGTGGCCGCTGGCGTCGCGGTACAGACGGGCGCGGCTCTCAAGGAAGCGTGATGTGCCGTTTTCCAATTGGATGCGGTAAGTAATCTGGTAGTTTCCCGCCGGACCTGCGCGCAAGCTGCGGTAGGCATCGCGCATAGTGTCGCGCTCTTGCGCGGGCACGCAGTCAAAAAAGGAGTCGAAAGGTTCGTGGAACGGTTCGGGCGGCAGGCCGTGCAATTCGGCGGAGCGAGCCGAGCCGTAAAGCATGCCCGTGGGGATGTGCCAATCCCATGTACCCAATTGCGCTGAGTCCAGTGCCAGGTCCAGGCGTTCCTGGCTGTCCTTTAGCGCTTGTTCTGAGCGTTTATGTTCGGTGTTGTCGAGAAAAGTACTGAGAATATAAGCACAGCCGTCGAGCTCGATTTTCTGGGCGCAGAGGGTGCCTTCGAGGGTGCGGCCATCGTAGGTGTTTAAACGTGCTTCGAGGCTGACCGGCTTCGGTTCGCCTTCGATCAGCTGCAAAATTTGCAAGCGTTGCAATGGCTCAGCCCACAAGCCGATGTCGGCGGTCGTACGGCCCAGAACATCCTTTATCGGCCAACCCATCAGGCTTTCGAAATAACGATTAGCCTCACAGATCAAGCCATCTTCCAGGCGGGTCAGGAGGACGACATTGGGGCTGAGGTCGTACAGCGTCGCAAAGCGTTGCTCCGGGCCGGTGAGCTTGGTCGCTTGGCTGAGCGCCAGGTAGGGCAGGTTTTCCGCTGTGTCGGGCATCGTTGAGCAACCTTCAATGCATCGGCGAACAGGAGTAACCTGTTGGCACTGGTAAGGTCCGTCGTCAGGGAAGCGTTATTTGTGCGTCCAGCAATGCCATGAATGCCCGGGCCGCATTGGACAGCGTGCGCTCGGTATGCACGATGTAGCCTAGCTGACGGGTGAGTTGTATGCCCGGCAATGCGATGCGCGCAACCTGATCATCGAGCATGGTACGTGGCAATACGCTCCACGCCAATCCAATGGAAACCATCATCTTGATGGTCTCCATATAATTGGTGCTCATGGCAATATTGGGTTTCAACCCCTGAGCTTCACACAGGCGGCTAACGATGTGGTGGGTGAACGTGTTTTCGCCGGGAAACACGGCAGGATAGCTCGCAACGTCGGTCAAACTAACCTCACCACCGGTGGCCAACGGGTGCTCTGGCGCGGCAACGAAATCCAGCGGATCGTCCCAGACTAAAACGGCTTTCACCAGCGCATGAGGGGCTGGCGCCAAGGTAATCACTGCCAGCTCCGCGCGACCATGGAGTATTTCGTCGTACGCAACTTCCGAATCGAGAAACTGAATATCCAGCGCGACCCCGGGATAACGCCGGGTGTACTCGCGCAATATCGGTGGTAGGCGGTGAAGGCCGATGTGGTGGCTAGTGGCCAAGGTGAGTCGTCCGCTGACCTCTCCGGTGAGGTTGTTCAGCGCTCGCCGCGTGTCATCTAGCACACTGATAATTTGATAGGCCCGTGGCAATAGCGCCCGGCCCGCCTCAGTCAGGCTAACTTCACGGCCCAGCCGGTCGAATAGCCTGACATTTAGCTGTTGCTCCAGGCCAGCAATGCGCTTGCTGATCGCAGGCTGCGTCAGGTGCAAACGTTCGCCCGCCGTGGAGAAGCCGCCGGTCTCGGCAATGGCAATAAAAGCGTTGAGATTAGCCAAATCCATAGTCGTATTCCAGTAAGTTATCCAAAGCATAAAAAATATGAATTTGAGTTATTTAATCATACCTCATAATATTTACCTCACAAGCCACGAGGTCATTGCGTTAACGGTTATAAAATCGGGACTCAGTGATTGGCATAGATAGACCGCTGATGAGGAAACGTCTGATGGCCGGCAAAACGCTCTACGACAAGCTTTGGGATTCGCACTTGGTTAAACAGCGCGATGATGGTTCTGCGCTGCTTTACATCGACCGTCACATCATTCATGAAGTGACGTCACCGCAAGCCTTCGAAGGTTTGCGTCTGGCCAAGCGTGCGCCATGGCGGATCGACGCCAACATTGCGACCGTGGACCACAACGTGCCAACCACGCCTGACCGTCTGGGCGGGATTGAGGCCATCGTCGACCAGGTTTCACGCCTGCAAGTGCAGACCCTTGATGACAACTGCGACGAATACGGTATTACCGAATTCAAGATGAACGACCCGCGCCAGGGCATCGTTCATGTCATTGGCCCCGAGCAGGGTGCAACCTTGCCCGGCATGACCGTGGTCTGCGGTGATTCGCACACCTCGACCCACGGCGCGTTCGGTGCCTTGGCCCACGGTATCGGGACTTCGGAGGTTGAGCATGTGCTCGCCACCCAGTGCCTGGTCGCCAAGAAAATGAAAAACATGCTGGTTTCGGTCGAAGGCAAATTGCCGTTTGGCGTGACCGCTAAAGACATCGTGCTGGCGATCATCGGCAAAATCGGCACCGCAGGCGGCAATGGTCACGCGATCGAGTTTGCCGGCAGCGCGATCCGTGATCTGTCCGTTGAAGGCCGCATGACCATCTGCAACATGTCCATCGAAGCCGGCGCCCGCGTTGGTCTGGTGGCCACCGATGAGAAGACGGTTGCCTACGTGAAAGGTCGTCCATTTGCCCCGAAAGGCGCGGAATGGGACATGGCGGTTGAAACGTGGAAGGACTTGGTGTCCGACGCGGATGCTACGTTCGATACCGTGGTCAAGTTGGACGCGACCCAGATCAAGCCACA
>NZ_JAMFRV010000743.1 GCF_026224925.1 Pseudomonas sp.
CAGATGCACGCCTCGACCAGGTGCCTGCCAATGTCATCCAAGCTGTACACCGCGTCGGCCAGGTCAGCTTTGACGATGGCCATCGGCATGCCATAAATCACGCAACTCGCCTCATCCTGTGCCCAAATACTGCTTCCGCCTTGCTTGAGCAGGCGAGCGCCTTCGCGACCGTCAGCGCCCATGCCGGTGAGTACTACCGCCAAAACCTTGTCACCGTAAGATTTGGCCGCAGAGCCAAAGGTAATATCGACACAGGGCTTGTAGTTCAAGCGCTCATCACCGGGCAGAATCTTCACTGCACCGCGACCATCCACCATCATCTGTTTGCCACCGGGCGCCAGTAACGCCAAACCCGGACGTAAAATATCGCCGTCCTCGGCTTCTTTGACGCTGATTTGGCACAGTTTATCCAAGCGCTCGGCGAACGCTTTGGTAAATGCCGCGGGCATGTGTTGGATCAGCACGATGGGGGCTGGAAAGTTCGCCGGCAACTGCGTCAATACGCGCTGCAATGCCACCGGGCCGCCGGTTGAAGTACCGATCGCCACCAACTTGTATGCTTTGCGCTTCGGCGCTGGCGAATGGTGGGGTGCAGGAGCGTGAGCGGTGACCGACCGGGCAGGCACACTGCGGGGGGCGGTCGACGCACTGCTAGAACTGGTGGCCGTGGACGACGCCCGGATCAAAGACGGTGCGGATGACGAGGTAGCCGAAGCCGTGGCCTGCGGTGCCGGGGAAGCGTAGCCGCTGAAACGGCTGTTACTGCGCGAAATAGAATGAATCTTCTCGCACAACATTTGTTTGACCTTCTCGGGGTTGCGCGAGATGTCTTCAAAGTTTTTCGGCAGAAAATCCACCGCACCTGCATCCAGCGCGTCCAGCGTGACACGTGCGCCTTCATGGGTCAGCGAAGAGAACATCAGAACCGGAGTCGGTATGCGCTGCATGATGTGCCGCACTGCCGTGATGCCATCCATCATGGGCATCTCGTAGTCCATGGTGATCACGTCAGGCTTGAGCGCCAGCGCTTGCTCGATTGCTTCCTTGCCGTTAGTCGCCGTGCCGATTACCTGAATATTCGGATCAGCAGAGAGAATTTCGGAGACGCGGCGGCGGAAGAAACCAGAATCGTCCACCACCAGGACTTTAACTACCATAAACACTCCATAGGGTATCGCGGACCCCTTACGCGGCCCGCAACCCCAGAATCAAATACGCCGTGCGGCGTAGCGCTTGAGCATGCTCGGTACATCGAGAATCAAAGCAATTCGACCGTCACCGGTAATGGTGGCGCCCGACATACCCGGAGTTCCCTGCAGCATTTTGCCCAGCGGCTTGATAACGACTTCTTCCTGACCCACCAACTGATCGACGACAAAGCCGATGCGCTGGGTGCCGACGGAGAGGATCACCACGTGGCCTTCGCGTTGCTCTTCATGCTTGGCGGAAGCGACCAGCCAACGTTTGAGGTAGAACAGCGGTAAGGCTTTTTCACGCACGATGACCACTTCCTGACCATCGACGACGTTGGTTCGCGACAGGTCGAGGTGGAAGATCTCGTTGACGTTGACCAATGGGAAGGCGAACGCCTGGTTGCCCAGCATCACCATCAGGGTCGGCATGATCGCCAAGGTCAACGGCACCTTGATGACTATTTTCGAGCCCTGGCCCTTGGTTGAATAGATATTGATCGAGCCATTGAGCTGGGCGATTTTGGTTTTCACCACGTCCATGCCCACCCCACGCCCTGACACATCGGAAATCTCGGTTTTAGTCGAGAAACCCGGGGCGAAAATCAGGTTGTAGCAGTCGGTATCGCTCAAACGGTCAGCGGCGTCTTTGTCCATCACGCCACGCTTCACAGCGATGGCCCGCAGAACATTAGGGTCCATGCCTTTGCCGTCATCGGAAATCGACAGCAGGATGTGGTCACCTTCCTGTTCGGCCGAAAGAATCACACGACCGCCACGGGACTTGCCCGACGCTTCGCGCTCTTCCGGTGATTCGATACCGTGGTCAACCGCGTTACGCACCAAGTGGACCAGCGGATCGGCAAGCGCCTCAACCAGGTTTTTATCCAGATCGGTTTCTTCACCCACCAGTTCCAGGTTGATCTCTTTCTTCAACTGACGTGCAAGGTCACGAACCAGGCGCGGGAAGCGGCCGAAGACCTTTTTGATCGGTTGCATGCGGGTTTTCATCACCGCGGTCTGCAGGTCAGCGGTCACCACATCAAGGTTAGACACCGCCTTGGACATGGCTTCGTCGCCGCTGTTGAGACCCAGGCGAACCAGGCGGTTACGCACCAGCACCAACTCGCCCACCATGTTCATGATTTCGTCCAGGCGCGCGGTATCAACCCGCACGGTGGTTTCAGCTTCAGACGCGGCCGGTTTCTCAGCTTGAGCCTTGGCCGGGGCTGAGGCTGAGGCTGGCGCAGCATGAGCTGCTGGAGCTGCTGGAGCTGCAACAGCTTTAACCGGTTCGGGCTTCTTCGCCACCGCAACAGCGGCAGGCGCAGGAGGTGGAGCAATAGCCGCTATCGCACCCGGTTCAAACTTTCCTTTACCGTGCAGTTCGTCGAGCAACGCTTCGAATTCGTTATCGGAAATCTGATCGCTACCTGCTGCTTTTGTCGGCGCAGCAACCGCTAGCGGAGCAACGACAGCAACCGGCGCAACCGGCGCAACAGCTTCCAATCCGTCAACGGCGAACGAGCCCTTGCCGTGCAACTGATCAAGCAGCGCTTCGAATTCGTCATCGGTGATTTCATTGCTGACTGGCGCGGCCACCTTGGCCACTGGAGCAACCGCTACCACTGGAGCGGCAGCCCCAGAGGCGAACTTGCCTTTGCCATGCAACTGATCAAGTAACGAATCGAACTCAGCATCGCTGATCTCATCGCTGGTGTCCGAACCGTAGGACACAACCGGTGCAGCGCTAACTGGCGCAACGGCAGAGGCGGCAGCTTGAGCCTTGACTGCGTTGAGGGAGTCGAGCAGCAATTCGAATTCGTTGTCGGTGATGTCAACCGCCGGCTCAACAGGCGCTGATTCGACGATGACCGGTGCACTTTCATTAGCCGACGCTGGCTCAGCCAGACGCGCCAACGCAGCGAGCAACTCTGGCGTGGCCGGCGTCACGTCGGTGCGTTCGCGCACTTCGGTGAACATCGCGTTCACTGCATCCAGTGCTTCAAGTACCACGTCCATCAGTTCCGAGTCGACGCGGCGCTCACCCTTACGCAGGATGTCGAAGACGTTCTCGGCGATGTGGCAGCACTCCACCAGCTCATGAAGCTGGAGGAAGCCGGCGCCCCCTTTTACAGTGTGAAAACCGCGAAAAATTGCGTTGAGCAATTCCGCATCATCAGGTCGGCTTTCCAGCTCAACCAGTTGCTCGGACAATTGCTCGAGAATCTCGCCGGCCTCTACCAGAAAATCCTGAAGGATTTCTTCATCGGCGCCGAAGCTCATTGGGGTGCTCCCTAAAATTAACCGTCGACCGACCTAGAAGCCCAGGCTGGATAGCAGATCGTCAACATCATCCTGACCGGATACAACGTCTTCACGCTTATCGGCATGAATCTGCGGACCTTCACCCTGAGACAGATGTTTTTCTTGATCTTTTTCTGTTCGGCTCGGTTGCGCGTCGTGTTCGATGCCTGCAAAGCGATCGACTTGACTGGCCATCAACACCAATTTGAGCAAGTTAGTTTCGACTTCCGTGACCAATTGCGTCACGCGTTTGATCACCTGACCGGTGAGGTCCTGGAAGTCTTGGGCAAGCAAAATGTCATTGAGATGAGCCGTCACTTCGCGGCTTTCTGTTTCAGTGCGCGTCAAGAAACCTTCGACGCGCCGAGCCAGCTCGCGAAACTCTTCAGCGCCCACTTCGCGACGCATAAAGCGCGCCCAATCGGCACTTAGCGCGGCGGCTTCAGAGCTGAGACCACTCATCAACGGCGTGCTTAGCTCCACCAGGTCCATGGTGCGGTTGGCGGCGTTCTCTGTCAGTCGGACCACATAGGACAGGCGCTCAGTCGCATCAGTGATCTGCGAAACTTCCTCGGCTTGCGGCATGTTCGGGTCAATTTGAAAATTGACGATCGCATTGTGCAGCTCACGGGTCAGCTTGCCGACTTCCTGATACAGGCCGCGGTCACGGGTCTGGTTCAACTCATGAATCAGTTGTACAGCTTCACCGAACCGGCCTTTTTCAAGACTTTCGACCAACTGGTGTGCGTGCTTCTTCAGGGTCGACTCGAAGTCGCCCTGGGTTGAATCTGTGTGCTCCATAGAGCCCCCGCGGCGAACATCAGCTATTGACGCGCTCGAAGATCTTTTCGATCTTTTCTTTCAGCACTTGGGCCGTGAAGGGCTTAACCACGTAACCATTCACACCCGCCTGAGCGGCTTCGATGATTTGTTCACGTTTGGCCTCGGCCGTTACCATCAACACGGGCAAATGCCTGAGACGTTCATCGGCACGTACTTGGCGCAACAGATCGATACCGGACATGCCAGGCATGTTCCAGTCAGTCACCAGAAAGTCGAAGCTACCGCTATGCAACATCGGCAACGCGGTAGTCCCGTCGTCTGCTTCTGCTGTGTTGGTGAACCCAAGGTCACGCAACAGGTTTTTAATGATCCGCCGCATCGTTGAGAAGTCATCAACGATGAGGATTTTCATGTTTTTGTCCAATTCGACCTCCAAGCAGTCTTTAACGCATTCAGCACCTGAATACGCTGTTCAATCAAAACCGGCACAGCACACATTGGCTGCACTAAAAACGACGACGGGCTTGGTAACTCAACAGGTCGGAATGGGCACAGAAGGCACCGAAGGGCCTGCCTGACCGGCTCCCGCCTAGTCTTATCTTCTTCGCACGCAACGCTTTGCACAGCCGGCTTACAGACAACCCATCACCACAAGGGTCACGTTTTGCCCATCAACGCGCTCGCCATTCCCCCAAACGCCCTCGCAAACGAGCTGCGCACTGGCTGTGTAACTGGCTGACTCGAGATTCACTGACACCCAATACCTCACCGATTTCCTTGAGGTTCAGCTCTTCGTCGTAGTACAGCGCCAATACCAGCCGCTCACGCTCCGGCAAATTGGCTATCGCATCCGCTAGCGCTGTCTGGAAGCGTTCATCTTCCAGATCGCGCGACGGCTCAAGCTGAGCACTTGCGCCATCCTCATGCAGCCCTTCATGTTCGCCGTCCTGTAAAAGATCGTCGAAACTGAATAACCGGCTGCCCAAGGTATCGTTCAAAATCCCGTAATAATCATCAAGGCTCAATTGGAGTTCGGCCGCAACCTCGTGATCTTTAGCGTCACGACCTGTTTTAGCTTCAATTGATCGAATTGCGTCGCTGACCATGCGTGTATTGCGGTGCACTGAACGCGGGGCCCAATCACCCTTACGCACCTCATCAAGCATGGCGCCACGAATACGAATACCTGCGTACGTCTCAAAACTGGCGCCTTTTGTGGCGTCATATTTGGTCGAAACCTCCAACAAGCCAATCATCCCGGCTTGAATCAGGTCCTCGACCTGCACACTGGCTGGCAAACGCGCCAACAAGTGATAGGCAATGCGTTTCACCAGCGGCGCATACCGCTCGATCAGCTCGTACTGGGAGTCTTTAGACGCCTTGCTGTACATGCGATAGCCGCTGGCTGTCATAACACTGGTCCTGCACTCGTTTGATGTACGAGCCGCTCAACGAAAAATTCAAGGTGTCCACGCGGGTTGGCTGGCAATGGCCACGTGTCAACTTTCTGAGCGATGGCTTTGAAGGCCAGAGCGCATTTGGAACGGGGAAATGCTTCATAGACCGCCCGTTGCTTCTGCACCGCCTTGCGCACACATTCGTCGTAAGGCACCGCACCGACGTATTGTAAGGCGACATCTAGAAAGCGGTCCGTGACCTTGGTCAACTTGGCGAACAGATTGCGGCCCTCTTGTGGGCTTTGCGCCATGTTGGCGAGTACCCGGAAGCGGTTCATGCCGTAATCGCGGTTGAGCAATTTTATCAGCGCGTAGGCGTCGGTGATTGACGTCGGTTCATCGCACACCACCAGCAGCACTTCTTGAGCTGCGCGCACGAAGCTGACAACCGATTCGCCGATACCGGCGGCGGTGTCGATCACCAAGACGTCGAGATTGTCGCCGATGTCACTGAACGCCTGAATCAACCCGGCGTGTTGCGCAGGCGTCAGGTGAACCATGCTTTGAGTGCCCGAGGCCGCTGGCACGATACGAATCCCGCCAGGCCCTTGAAGCAATACGTCGCGCAGCTCACAGCGCCCTTCAATCACGTCAGCGAGGGTGCGTTTGGGTGTAAGACCCAGCAAGACATCGACGTTTGCCAGACCCAAATCGGCGTCCAGCAACATAACGCGTCGGCCAAGCTCTGCCAGTGCCAGTGATAAGTTCACTGACACATTTGTCTTACCGACGCCACCCTTGCCGCCAGTTACTGCGATGACCTGTACGGGATGCATGCTACCCATTTTAATTCTTTACCTTGACTTGCTTAGACCGAGGCCACATCAGTGGTTGCGCGTACGGTGTATGAACAACGTCGGTGCCGCCCTGATGCAGGTACATTCCAATGTCTTCCCTTACCCAACCCGTTTGTTCGGACTGTGATAAAGATCCGCAAACATATCCGCCATAGCTTCCTCGCTCGGTTCTTCCTGCATTTGCACACTGACCGCACGACTGACCAATTGGTGCCGACGCGGCAGATGCAAATCGTCCGGGATACGCGGCCCATCCGTGAGATAAGCCACCGGCAACTCGTGACTGATCGCCAAACTCAACACCTCGCCCAGGCTGGCCGTTTCGTCCAGTTTGGTGAGGATGCAGCCCGCCAGCCCGCAGCGTTTATAGCTGTGGTATGCAGCGGTTAGAACCTGCTTCTGACTGGTAGTTGCCAACACCAGATAATTACGCGCCTTGATGCCGCGACCCGCCAAGCTTTCAAGCTGCATGCGCAGGGCCGGATCGCTGGCCTGCAGGCCTGCGGTGTCGATCAACACCACACGCTTTTTCAGCAGCGGTTCCAGCGCCTGGCCCAAAGACTGACCCGGATCAACGTGAGTAACAGACACATTGAGAATTCGGCCCAGGGTTCTGAGCTGTTCCTGAGCACCGATCCGGTAGCTGTCCATGCTCACCAGTGCAATGTTTTGTGGACCGTATTTCAACACGTAGCGCGCGGCCAGCTTCGCCAGCGTCGTGGTCTTACCCATGCCGGCCGGGCCCACCATGGCGATCACACCGCCTTCTTCCAGGGGTTCGACGTCAGGGGTTACGATCATCCGCGCCAAGTGCGCCAACAACATGCGCCATGCCTGACGAGGCTCTTCAATTTCTGTGGTCATCGCCAGCAGGTCCCGCGAGAGCGGACCGGACAAGCCTATGCGCTGCAATCGGCGCCACAAGTTGGCCTGCTGCGGACGGCTGCCTTGCAATTGGTTCCAAGCCAGCGAACCGAGCTGGACTTCCAGTAGCTCACGCAGACCGTTCAGCTCCGAACGCATCGACTCGTAGGCCCGCGAGCCTATGGCCGGCTCAGCCGCAGCAGCAGAGGCTTGTGGCAACGGACGTCTCGGCTCATCAAAGGTAGGCTCGATGTGCGTCTCGGCATCACCCAGGGACGAACCTGAAAACAGCTGGCGATTGATCGTTGTATCGTTGTCGCCACGTGCCCCCAGTTCAGCCTGTGCGGACACAATGCGCGATTGAGTCTTGCGCAGTTCGTCTTCAAGCTCGATGTTCGGCACACGCGGGGCCAATGCGGAGAGCTTGTAATCCAAAGCAGCAGTCAGCTCAACGCCGCCAGCGATTCGGCGGTTACCAATGATCGCGGCGTCAGCGCCCAGCTCATCACGGACCAGCTTCATGGCTTGACGCATATCGGCGGCGAAAAAACGCTTAACTTGCATGACTCACTACCTCAGCCGTTTGGCCCGACAGTTGCGACGATCGTGACTTGTTTGTTGTCGGGAATTTCCTGGTACGCCAATACGTGCATATTCGGTACAGCCAGCCGTCCAAACCGTGACAGCATTGCGCGAACCGGACCTGCGACCAACAAAATCACTGGTAAACCCTGCATTTCCTGACGCTGTGCAGCATCAATCAACGAACGCTGGAGCTTTTCAGCCATGCTTGGCTCAAGAAGAACGCCCTCTTCCTGACCCTGACCAGCCTTCTGCAGACTATTGAGCAATATCTGTTCCAACCTTGGCTCCAAGGTGATCACAGGCAGCTCCGGCTCAATACCTACAATGCTTTGGACGATTGCGCGGCACAACGCGATGCGGACGGCGGCCACCAAAGCGGCGGTATCTTGACTCCGGGGGGCAGCATTCGCGATCGCTTCGGCGATGCTACGAATATCCCTGACGGGAACCTGCTCTGCGAGCAATGCTTGTAATACTTTGAGCAACGCCGACAGCGATAGAATTCCCGGCACCAACTCTTCAGCCAGTTTAGGCGAGCCTTTGGCCAACAACTGCATCAATTGCTGTACTTCTTCGTGGCCGATCAACTCGTGGGAATGCTTATACAGAATCTGGTTGAGGTGGGTGGCAACGACGGTGCTGGCGTCCACCACGGTGTACCCCAACGATTGTGCCTGGCTGCGCTGACTGACCTCGATCCACACCGCCTCCAAACCAAATGCAGGGTCTTTGGCAGTAATACCGTTGAGCGTACCGAATACTTGGCCCGGGTTAATCGCCAACTCACGATCCGGGTAGATCTCCGCTTCTGCCAGGGTCACGCCCATCAACGTCAACCGATAAGCGCTGGGCGCCAGATCGAGGTTGTCACGAATGTGCACGGTGGGCATCAGAAAGCCCAATTCCTGAGAGAGCTTCTTGCGCACGCCCTTGATCCGCGCCAGCAACTGCCCACCCTGGTTACGGTCTACCAGCGGGATCAGGCGATAACCGACCTCAAGACCGATCATATCGATCGGTGTGACGTCATCCCAACCCAGCTCTTTGGAGTCTTGTGCACGTGTCGGCGAAGGCAGCATTTCCTGCTGACGCTGCACTTCCATCAAGGCGTTAACCTTAACCATGTTCTGCTTCTTCCACACGAGGTAAGCAGCCCCCGCAGCGACGAGGCCCAGGGTGATGAACGACATGTGGGGCATGCCGGGCACAAGGCCCATGATCACCATCAAACCAGCGGCAACACCCAACGCCTTGGGCGAAGTAAACATCTGCCGATTGATTTGTTTGCCCATCTCTTCCGAACCGGAAGCACGGGTCACCATGATCGCTGCAGCCGTGGACAACAGCAGTGATGGCAATTGCGCCACCAAACCGTCACCAATGGTCAGCAGGGCGTAGACCTTACCGGCATCGGCGAAGGACATGTTGTGCTGGAAGATACCCACTGCGACGCCGCCAATCAGGTTGATGAACAGAATCAACAAACCTGCAATGGCGTCACCGCGTACGAATTTGCTGGCACCGTCCATGGAACCGTAGAACTCGGCTTCCTGGGCGACTTCAAGACGGCGATGCTTGGCTTGGGGCTGATCGATCAGGCCGGCGTTAAGGTCGGCGTCGATGGCCATTTGTTTGCCGGGCATTGCATCGAGGGTGAAGCGAGCGCTCACCTCGGAAATCCGTCCGGCACCCTTGGTTACTACGACGAAGTTGATGATCATCAGGATCGCGAACACGACGATACCGACCACATAGTTACCGCCGATCACTACCTCACCGAAGGCTTGAATAACCTTACCGGCTGCGGCATGACCGTCTTGACCGTGGAGCATCACCACCCGTGTGGACGCGACGTTCAGTGCCAACCGGAGCAAGGTAGCCACCAGCAGAATGGTCGGGAACACCGAGAAGTCCAACGGTCGCAGCGCGTACACGCAGACCAGCAGGACCACAATTGACAGCGCGATGTTGAACGTAAAAAACACGTCCAGCAGGAACGGCGGCATCGGCAACATCATCATTGCCAACATGACCAGCAACAGCAGCGGCACGCCCAGATTGCCACGACCAATGCCAACCAGATTGTTGCGCGCGGTGTTGATTAATTGAGAGCGATCCACCAATTCTTTTCCTGCCCGCCAAATCAAACTTTTGACGCCAAAATGCGCCATAACAAGGGCTTTGCAAGAAGCTTTCCAACTATTGGGGTCGTCGGTAAACAAGTCAGGTAACGAAAGCCTACAGGCCTATCGCGGCCTTCGGCGGCTCCTACAGGAATCTGTGCATCACCCAAAGCCGGCTTTTACCTTTAGCTTTAAGAATCGCGCTGCAAATCGCTGGGAATTGGCAGGTCGCCAAGGGGGGAGGGGCGCTTGCCTCGGCCGGCGCGGTGTTGGCGAATTTGGTAGACGTACGCCAATACTTGGGCCACCGCCAGGTACAATCCGGCGGGGATTTCCTGATCCAGATCGGTGGAGTAGTAGATGGAGC
>NZ_JAMFRV010000744.1 GCF_026224925.1 Pseudomonas sp.
AGTTTATTCAGCGTCAGGTAGCGCTCTGAGGTTTGAGTGTCCCCTGTTACCAGAAACTGCAAGTAATGCACCGCTCGGCGTTGCGCGCTGTCGCTGACAAACACATCGTTTTCAGTCAGCTCCAGCCGGGAAAACAGCGGTTTGATATAGCCTTGCAGCAATACCAGGCCGGCATTGTTAATCGGTATGGGCATCAGGTTTACCTGTCGTTTAAGTCGGGACGCCTGGGCTGTCATGGTTGTGCTCAGACTCAACAGGTACATGTCGAATTTTATACATCACGGATGGCAAATAACTGACACCCATAGCCGCCCATAAATTTTCTATCTTGGCAGATGGCGAGTTTTCAAACTCTAATCCAAGTGATTCAAGTCCGCTGGGCATCAACGGATCATTGGTATGATCCAGCACACGACTTTCTTGAAAAAAACCTATCGCCCAAGTGAGAAACTTAAGCCCCTCACTGTAGTTATCAAAATTGGCAGAAACAAGAATATCAAGATTAAGGTATATGGCAGGATTGACTTGGTTGCTCTGGTCAATACCAGGACGCAGCCCTCCAGAGAACTGCTTATTTCTTTCACACTCGAGGTTGATCAGCGTAACAATGACTTTATTAAAATTTTCCTTAGGCTGACTCATGTCGATATTGGATAGCTTATTCAAAACTACTATATTTCCATCTAATCCCGCTCGCGTAACGAGATATTGATTGAGTCTCTGTGTCAAATATTGCAGCGTTACATCAATCATACTGCTCATCCCGATTGGTTTTTATCGGTCGAGTATGGCTCTTTGTGCGTTAAGAAAAAAGCGACGGCGCTAAAGATGGTCGATTTTGGTTAAGCAAAAGCCCTGTAAAAACAGGGATTTTTTTTAAGCTTCAATCAAGCATCACTGAAAGGATGCAGTCCGATTGATCATTCCCACTCTATTATCATTGAAGGCTAGCTCTCTGGTTGGCTCGGAACCAGCCTTGCGCAGCGCCCGGTTTTCACGCAGCAGTGCATAGGTGAATACGATATAGATTAAGGTAGAACGCTGTTCGTCCACTGAGCCAAAAATCCCGCCAGCTTTTCTTCAACATGGCTCTCGACGGTTCGCAAACGAAGCAAGGGTATATCGCTTTTTTGCAGAATGCTGTTTTTCAGGGCATCTCGCTCGGCCTGTTCAGGCTCATCATGAGAGCCCCCATCGACCTCGATTACGCCCAGAGGCTTTTTCCCTACCTTAAAATAAAGCACGAAATCACAACTGGCATTGTTTTTCATGAACTCCAGTTCCCGTGCCGTCAAGACTTCATTGGCAACCGAGACCAGTTGTATCAACTTAATCTGAGCGTGAAACATGATCGCTCGGCAGGCATCTTGGGTAAGCGTCTCACGCAGTATCTGCGCCACGATCTGTTCGGATTTGAACGATGAATCATTCGGCCGAAGTCTTGCGTTAAGACGTGCGAGCGATCGGTCGTACTCCTTGTAGAGCAAATCAAAGGCCGAGATAACAGGCGCTCGGTGCACCTGCCTGTCATCTGCGTAATATTCAATATAGCGGATCAGCGCGGCGATATGCCCGTTGCTCGCCTTAAAGACATCATCCCCCGTGACCAGAGTGAATCTGTTCTTGGCTCTTGATACCGCCACATTGACCATGCGCGGATCATCCACGAAATCCAGACGGGCTAAACTCTTGTGCTTGTCCAGAACAGTAGAAAAGACAATTTCGTCGCACTCCCGGCCCTGAAACTTGTGCACAGTGTCATTGACGAAATCAGCCGGCAAATGCGCACTTGAGAGTGTCGACTGGGCCCTGAACGGAGCGATAAATCCTCTACCATCCTCGCCTTCCCATGCGCTCTCCCCCTCTCCTTCGAGCACTGCCAGCAACGAATCCAGCTCTCTAAGGTTGGTATTTTGACGCGTATGGTTTCCCTTGGCAGTGACGAGCAGCGTCAATGCCTGTTCACCGTCGTCCTGCGTCATCGGGACAAGCTGGTTGTCGTAGAACTGCTGATTACAGAACTGAATGATTCGGGGGTGGCATCGATAGTGCTCTTTAAGTAGCGTCATCGGAATCGAGTCCCTGAAAACACCGACGCACGAGTCGAGCAGACTGTACTTTTCGCAGTCGTAGTAGGGGGCAGGCGCTGCCATACCCAGACTTACTGGAATGTGTGCAAGCTGCTTTCTGTCACCGACAATGATCAGGTTCTTCGCGCAACCAAGTGCCAGTACTCCCGGGACGGTATCTTGCTGCGAGGCTTCGTCGATGATGACATAGTCAAGGACTGCGCCGGGTCCGAGGGAATTGATGATCGAATGCGTACTGCTGCCGATGATCGGATAGCGCTTCACGAACGCATCGAGCTGCCCTCGGTAAGTTTTCGCATCGAAGGTGTCATTATTCGAAATGTGAAGATGCAGGTGATACTTCAGATACCTCATCGAAGAGGATGTCAGCTCTTCCAGCAACACCTTGAAATTGCCGAGTCGCAACTCTTCCTGGTAGACAGCCAACGCCGTTTTCTTCTCAAGCAGGGCCTCATCGTAATAGTGGAGCTGCAAGCCATAGAAGACCGACTTGCGCTTGTCCCAATCATCCAATGGTTTGGTGCGCAGAATCCTGAAGTTGAACAACAGTTCGATCCTGTCCTTGATCCTAATACGCTCATCAGCGAGCTGTGCCAGATAAGCCATCAAGTCCGTAGTCTTTTGCGGCGACAGCTTGTATCTATCCAAAGCAGGTACTACCACACCGCTGTCCTTTTGCCATTGCAAGAGATAGCGCCGCTCTATGTCCAGCTCATCAATTTCGATCTGCAGCTGCGCTACCGCGTTGCGGGCGCCCAGACAGAGTTTGAGCTGCTGCAGGACGGCCTGGATGCTTTCCATTGTGGGCACAGGTTCGGGGTCCGCTGATGGTCGTGAGGAACGGTTTGCGAAAAACTCCTCTCGGTGCTCTTTGCTACCCAACTTGGCGACAAGATAATCCAGCCCGCACTTGCCCAGTTTTTCATAGACGTTCTTGACCGCAGAATTGTTATTGGACACTACCGCGACGGTTTTTCCCTGCAAGAGGACGTTGGCGATGATGTTCAGAATGGTCTGCGTCTTGCCGGTGCCGGGAGGCCCTTCGATCATACTTATTTGCGAGTTAAAAGCCTGCTCAGTGGCCTGGAGCTGGCTTTCGTTAAGGCCGAAGGGAAAGATGAAGCTTCTCGGCTGGTCCTGCCTACCATTCTGCCCTGCGCAGTAGGCGTGCAACGCAGTGTCCGCGCGCGACGGGATTGCCTGCAACTGGCGCAACACATTTTCGGCAATGACCTTTTGCTCCTTAGAAGAAGCGTTATTGATCCGGGCTGTTGCCACGGAACGGAAATAACCAAATGCGGATTCATCCTTGATCGTCGTCGGCGAGACGAACTCAATAGAGTCCATCTTGAAAAGGTAATGTCCTGTACTTCCGGGATATTGAACGACAGCGTATTTCTCACCGTAGATAACTGCCTTCTCGACGGCACTGAACACTAAACTTCCTCTTTTTCGAAAAAGCTTGTCATTCAGCTCTCGAGTGGGAATGACCTCACAGTCACTGAGCGGGCGGGAGAAAATCTTTTTAGAGGGGTAGTGGCAGGTAAGTGTCAATTCACCCTGCTTGCGATTCCACTGTATCTCCCAGTCGCTGATCTGACGGGTCTTGTCTTGACCACACACGTAGATGGAAACCATATATCCCTTAATCAGGCTTGATCAACGCCTGTCTGCATCCATGCCATGAGAATCCGAATCCAACGATTCGACCAATCGATGCCATTTTGGCATTGCAGATCAGTTTGACACTAATTCGCTCTGATGCGTCAAGCCTGCGGGGCAGCCATACAGTCAGTAAACACTCCTCCAGATACAACAAAGGCGCCTCACGGCGCCTTGTTTTTCAACTTATTCCCACTCAATAGTCGCCGGCGGTTTGCTCGACACGTCGTAGGTGACGCGGGAGATGCCTTCGATTTCATTGATGATACGGCCGCTGACAACCTCAAGCAGCTCGTAGGGCAGGTGCGCCCAACGTGCGGTCATGAAGTCGACCGTTTCTACGGCACGCAGGGCAACAACCCATGCATAGCGACGAGCATCGCCCACCACGCCTACGGACTTGACCGGCTGGAACACCACGAACGCTTGGCTGACTTTGTGATACCAGTCGGCCTTGCGCAGTTCTTCGATAAAGATGTGGTCAGCACGACGCAACAGCTCGGCGTATTCCCTCTTCACTTCACCGAGAATCCGCACGCCCAAGCCTGGGCCCGGGAATGGGTGACGGTAAACCATGTCGTACGGCAGACCGAGTTCGAGGCCCAGACGACGGACTTCGTCCTTGAACAGCTCGCGCAGTGGCTCTACCAGCTTGAGGTTCATCTCGTCCGGCAAACCGCCCACGTTGTGGTGCGACTTGATCACATGGGCCTTGCCGCTTTTCGCGCCAGCCGATTCGATCACGTCCGGGTAGATAGTGCCTTGGGCCAAGTACTTGATGTTGTCCAGCTTGCAGGATTCAGCGTCGAACACATCGATGAAGGTACGACCGATGATTTTGCGCTTCTTCTCTGGGTCGCTTTCGCCTGCCAAGTTGTCGAGGAACTGATCGGCAGCGTTGGCGCGGATCACTTTGACGCCCATGTTCTCGGCGAACATGGCCATCACTTGCTCGCCTTCATGCAAGCGCAGCAGACCATTGTCGACAAACACGCAGGTCAGCTGATCGCCGATGGCTTTGTGCAACAAGGCCGCAACCACTGAAGAGTCAACGCCGCCAGACAAGCCGAGCAGCACGTTGTCGGTGCCCACTTGAGCGCGAATGCTAGCGATAGCGTCTTCAGCGATATGCGACGGCGTCCACAGCGCTTCGCAGCCGCAGATGTCGAGGATGAAGCGCGACAGAATGCGCCCGCCTTGCTTGGTATGGGTCACTTCCGGGTGGAACTGCACGCCATAGTAGCCGCGCTTGTCGTCTGCCATGCCGGCGATTGGGCAGCTTGGAGTGCTGGCCAACAGATGGAAGCCTTCCGGGATTTCAGTCACTTTGTCGCCGTGGCTCATCCACACGTCGAGGCCGAAAACACCGTCAACATCGACGTGATCTTCGATGCCATCAAGGATACGGCTTTTGCCGACCACATCGACGCGAGCGTAACCGAACTCGCGCATCTCGGAACCTTGCACGCGACCACCCAGCTGTTCAGCCATGGTTTGCATGCCGTAGCAGATGCCGAAGACCGGTACGTTCAGGTCGAAAACAGCTTGAGGCGCCCGTGGGCTGCCAGCTTCGTGAACAGATTCCGGGCCGCCGGCGAGAATGATCCCGCGCGGGTTGAATTCGCGAATCGCTTCGTCGTCCATGTCGAACGGATGCAGCTCGCAATACACACCAATCTCACGCACACGGCGAGCGATCAGTTGAGTGTACTGCGAACCGAAGTCGAGAATCAGGATGCGGTGGGCGTGAATGTCGAGGGCCATGACTCTTCTCTCGTGGAATTCGGAAATAACACGGGGCTGCTATAGCAGCCCCGATTACCCGTGGGACCGAATTCATTCGGGAAGCAGACAACACGGTCTATCTGATCAACCATGTTGTTACTTTCGCGAATGAATTCGCTCCTACAGGAATAGCTAAACAGCGCTTTTAGCCGACGCGGTAGTTCGGCGCTTCTTTGGTGATCTGCACGTCATGGACGTGGGATTCAGCCATGCCAGCACCGGTGATACGCACGAATTCAGGCTTGGTCCGCATCTCTTCGATGTCGGCGCTGCCGGTATAGCCCATGGATGAACGCAGGCCACCCATCAGTTGGTGAACGATGGCAGTCAGCGAGCCTTTATAAGCAACGCGGCCTTCGATACCTTCTGGCACCAGCTTCTCGGCGCCTTCCGAAGAATCCTGGAAGTAACGGTCGGAAGAGCCTTGTGCCTGGGACATGGCGCCCAGCGAACCCATGCCGCGGTAAGCCTTGTACGAGCGACCCTGGAACAGTTCGATTTCGCCCGGAGCCTCTTCGGTACCGGCAAACATCGAGCCCATCATCACGCAAGAAGCACCCGCAACGATGGCTTTGGACAGGTCACCCGAGTAACGGATGCCGCCGTCGGCGATCAACGGAACGCCGGTGCCTTCAAGGGCAGCAGCAACGTTAGCAATGGCGCTGATTTGCGGCACGCCTACACCGGCAACGATGCGCGTGGTGCATATGGAGCCAGGACCGATGCCAACCTTTACAGCGTCAGCGCCTGCGGCGACGAGTGCCTTGGCAGCAGCGCCAGTGGCGATGTTGCCGCCAATGACTTGCACGTCAGGGAAGCTCTCTTTGACCCAACGGACGCGATCAATAACACCTTTTGAATGGCCGTGGGCGGTGTCGACCACCACCACATCAACGCCCGCCAGCACCAGGGCCGCAACGCGTTCAGCTGTGTCTTTGCCGGTGCCGACTGCAGCGCCAACGCGCAGACGACCTTGGTCATCCTTGCTTGCCAATGGATAGGCCTTGGCTTTTTCGATGTCCTTGACGGTCATCATGCCTTTGAGCGCGAACTTGTCGTCGACAATCAGGACTTTTTCCAGGCGGTGCTTGTGCAGCAACTCGCGCACTTCGTACTTGTCGGCGCCTTCACGCACGGTGACGAGGCGCTCTTTAGGCGTCATCACTTCGCGGACCTTGGCGTCCAGACGGTTTTCGAATCGCACATCGCGGGACGTCACAATGCCGACCAAGTCGCCGTTGTGC
>NZ_JAMFRV010000074.1 GCF_026224925.1 Pseudomonas sp.
CGTTCTTCGCCGACAACCCCACCGTAGTCAGCAAGCCGACCTGGAAGAACACGTCGTTTTCCAGCCCGCGCAAGGTGGCCGCGAGCAACGCGCCCAAAATACCGAGCGGTACGACCATGATCACCGAGAACGGAATCGACCAGCTTTCATACAGCGCCGCCAGGCACAGGAAAATCACTAGAATCGACAGGCCGAAGAGCAGCGGCATTTGGTTGCCGGAAACTCGCTCTTGATAAGACTGGCCGGCCCACTCGTAACCGAAGCCCACCGGCAGTTGAGTCACCAGCTGCGCCAGCGCGTCCATGGCTTGGGTGGTGCTGTACCCCGCGGCCGGTGTGCCGCTGATCGACAGCGCCGGGAAGCCGTTGAAGTTGTCGATTTCCAGCGCGCCCACGGTCCAGCGCATGCTGACAAAGGTACTCAGTGGCACCATGTCACCGTTGGTATTGCGCACTCTGGCCTGGAGCAGGCTGTCCGACAACTGACGGTCCTTGCTCTCGGCCTGCACGAGAATTTGCTTCACCTGGTTCTTGTAGATGAAATCCCCCAAGTATTGCGAGCCATACAGCGTCGCCAGCGTCTGGTTGATCTCAGCCAGCGGCACCCCCATGCTTTGGGCCTTGCGGCGGTCGATGGAGACCTTAAGCTGCGGCGAATCGCTTTGCCCAGAAAATGAAATATCTGCAAACACCGGACTTTTGGCCGCCATTGCCAGCAGTCGATCCTTGGCATCCATCAGCGCGTCATGGCCTAGACCTGCGCGGTCTTGCAGGCGTAAATCAATGCCCTCGATACGCCCCATGGACGGAAGCGGCGGGGTATTGATGGCTTTGATCAGCGCTTTGGGATGGCGCTCTGTGCCTTTTGCAAAATGTTGATTGATGCGCGCCAAAATGGCGTTGATTTGCTGTTCAGGCTTTTTACGCAGCGACCAATCGGTCAATGACGGCCAAACCATTGCTGCGTTTTGCCCTTCACCGAAATAGCTGAAACCTTGCATGGCGAACACACTGTCGATGGTCGAGTCGGTGCGCAGGTAGTCCTGAACTTCATCCACCACTTCGCGGGTATCGGACTGGGTGGAACCGGTTGGCAGCAAGATAACGGTGGCAAAGTTACCCTTGTCTTCGCTCGGTAAAAAACCGCCGGGTAACCGCATGAACAATAGAACCATGATCCCCAGTAGCGCCGCATACAGCAGCATGAAGCGTTTTGGACGGCTGAGGAAACCATCCAGACCGCGCAGATAAGCGCCTGCTACCGCCAGGCTACGACGTGTCAGACGATCTGGCTGTTTATGGGTGACCGGCTTGAGGAATGAAGCACACAAGGCGGGAGTAAAGGTCAGTGCGAGAAACGCCGACAGGGCCATGGGCACTGCCAGCGCCACCGAGAATTGGCGATAAATTTGCCCCACGGCACCCTGGAATAGCGCCATGGGAATAAACACCGCGGTCAACACCAGGGTGATGGCGACGATTGCACCGCTGATTTGCTGCATGGCTTTGAGGGTCGCCTCCCGTGGCGGCAGGCCTTCCTCGTGCATGATGCGTTCGACGTTTTCCACCACGACAATGGCGTCATCCACCAAAATGCCGATGGCTAATACCATGCCGAAGAGGGTCAGCACGTTGATCGAAAAACCCAAGGCATACATCACGCCGCAGGTCCCGGCCAGGGCGATCGGCACCACCAGCGTCGGGATAAGCGTGGCACGCAAGCTGCGCAAGAACACCCACATCACCAGAAACACCAGAACCATGGCTTCGATCAGGGTGTAACCGACTTTGGCAATGGACAGCTTGACGAAGGTCGAGGTGTCGAACGCAGTCTGGTAATGAATGCCCGGCGGAAACTGCGCGGACATCTCATCGAGTTTGCTTTTGATCAACTCGGCGGTGCGTAATGCATTGGCCCCGGTGGCCAGTTTGATCGAGATAGCGCCGGCGAATTTGCCGTTAACGAAAGCCGGGTAGTCATAGTTATTGCCGCCAAGCTCAACCCTGGCGACGTCCGCTACCCGCAATGCTGAACCATCGCTGTTTACGCGCAGTGATATGTCGCCAAACGCCTGCGGGGTGTCGAGGTTTTCTTCTACCGCCAGCGGTGCATTGATGGGGGTGTTGGCCGCAGCGGGCAGGGTGCCGATTGCGCCCAGGGTGATGCGCTCATTTTGCAGGGTGATGGCGCTGATGACGTCTTGAGTGGTGACGCCCATGGCGGTGAGCTTGTGCACATCGGCCCAGATACGCATGGCATATTCGGGGCTATAGACTTCTACTTGACCTACGCCGGGCACACGGAGCATGGCCGGGCGAATGATGGTGGTGGCAAAGTCACCGAGTTGAATATCGTCGACGCTCGGGTTATCAGCAGTCAGGGTGACGAACAACAACTGGTTCTCACCGCTTTGCTCAACCGTCAGCCCCTGGCGGCGAACGCTTTCTGGAAGCCGTTCTTCGACCCGCTTGATGCGGTTCTGCACCTCGACAGCTGCCATCTTGGTGTCGGTTCCGGTCTCGAACGACAAGTTGATCTCAGCCCGACCTTCGGAGCTGGTGGAAGTGAAGTAGAGCAGCCCGGCAATACCGTTGAGTTCGCGCTCAATCACCGCCGTCACGGTGCGTTCCGCCACTTGCGGCGACGCGCCGGGATAGGTCGCTTCGATGCTGATCCGCGGCGGCGCGACGTTAGGGTATTGCTCCACCGACAACTGGGTCGCAGCAAATCCACCGGCAAGTAGAATCAGAATCGCGATCACCCAGGCCATGACGGGGCGGGCAATAAAATAGGCGGACATGGGTTCCCTTATTTGTTGTCAGCAACGGCGCTGTTAGTGGTCGAGGGTTTAACCGCGACCGCTTGACCATCGCCCAAGGCGCTGCCATCGAGAATCACCCGCTCGCCCCCGGAAAGGCCCGAACTCACCCGCCACTGTTTGCCTTCCAGGCTGTCGGCATGAACGCTGACCTGCCGAGCATGGCCGTTGTCTTCGACCATCACGTAGGCACCCTCGCGGGTACGGGTCAGGGCCTGCTGTGGAACCAATACCGTCGCACCTGATTCCGGGGTGTTGAACTCCACCTGCACGTACATGCCTGGCAACAGTAGATGGTCGGGATTAGTAAACAGCGCCCGCATGGCCACGGTGTCGGTCAGTGGGTCGACTGCCGTGTCAGAAAACAGCAATTTACCCGGCAGCGCATAGCGAGTGCCGTCGCCCAGCTTCAAGCTGATCGGCATCGTGACGACTTTGTTTGCGCCAGAGGTATTGCTTTTCTGCAGCAGCAAAAAGTCGTTTGTGGGCTGGGAGAAGTTCACGTAAATCGGATCTAGCTGTTCAATGGTGGTCAGCTTCGTGCCTTCATCCTGCCCAACCATTGCACCCTCGCTGACCAACGCCCTGCGTGCACGCCCAGAGATCGGCGCGGTGACGCTGGCGTAGGTTTTCTGTAACTGGGCACTGCGCACCTTGGCCGCTAAGGTTTGTTCGGCGGCCCGTGCGACTTTTTCTGCGTACACGTCTTTGCGGTATTGCTGGACGCTGATGGAGTCGATCGCCACCAGTTGTTTCGAGCGTTTGGCGATATCAGAAACGGCTTCAGTGGCGACCTTCGCCTGTGCCAGCTCCGCCTCGACCTCTGCCAGGTTTGCGATCAACTGCGCCGGGTCGATACGAAACAGTAGCGCGCCGGCTTTGACATCCTCACCTTCGGTGTAGGTACGCTTCTCGATAATGCCCGCCACCCGCGCCCGAACTTCCGCGGTCCGGTACGCCTCAAGGCGTCCGGTCAGCACGGTGATGCCGGCTTTGCTGGACAGTGTGGCAATGGCGACATCCACGGCAATCGCGTCTTTGGCAGCGGTGGTCGGTGCCGGGGCTGATTTGTTGCAGCCAGCCAGCATCCCGCTGATGGCGATCAACAAAGCCAGCGTGACTGGCGCAAGATAAGGGCTGGACATCGTTTCACTCGGCAAAAGGTAGAGTTCTCTCTTCATGAGACGCGTGGTTACCAGAGGTCCGTCTGGTCGCAAAGGCGTGGCGATTGGGCTTTGCTGTGATTGTACTGATGCGTTGCGCCGATAGAACAGCAATGGCTATGCCATCTGTTGCGCCAAAACAGTCACTGCGCGCCTTCTTGAACTTCCATGTCGCTTATGTGTAAACACGGGGCAACAACCTATCATGGCGTTGTCAGCATTGTGTGTCCGCCGCTAAGAATAGACGTATGGTGATGCCGATCATTTAGCACTATCCCGAACAAACTCCTCAAACGTGGACACCAGGATACGAACGCCATGGACATTCAGCCGTTCACTATTGCCATCAGTGACGCCGCCCTGCTTGATCTGAACACGCGCCTTTCGCAGACGCGCTGGATCAGCGGTATCGAAGATGCGCGCTGGAAGGAGGGCACGGACGGTGAGTTCTTGAAGCGTCTGGTTGATCACTGGAGCACTGGCTTCGATTGGCGGGCTCAAGAGGCAAGGCTCAACCGGCTGCCGCAATTTAGTGCGCAAGTGGGCACTCAGAAGCTCCACTTCGTCCATCAACCAGGCACTGGCCCTGCGCCCTTGCCCTTAATCCTGACCCATGGCTGGCCGGGGTCATTCGTCGAGATGGAAGCCATTATCCCGTTGCTCGCGGATCCGGGCAGTCATGGCGGCGATCCGCAGGACGCGTTCCACGTTGTCGTGCCGTCGTTGCCTGGTTACGGGTTTTCGTCAGCACCAATGACTAAAGGCACCGGCCCGTTTGAAATCGCCGGGCTCTGGGCTGAGTTGATGACAGGCTTGGGTTATGAGCAGTTTGGCGCTCAAGGCGGTGATTGGGGAGCCAGCGTTTCGACTTGGCTGGCTTACCGCAATCCCGAACGGGTTAAAGGGCTGCACCTGAATTATCTGCCGGGATCGTATCGTCCGCCGCTGGGCGCCGATCAGCCGCCGTTGTCGGATGAAGAGCAAGGCTTTCTCGATAAGGCCGCTGTCTGGGGTGACCAAGAGGGCGCATACGCAAAGATCCAAGGCACAAAACCGCAAACATTGGCAGTTGGTCTGAACGACTCCCCGGCAGGATTGGCCGCATGGATTGCGGAGAAATTCCAGGCCTGGAGCGACTGCGACGGCCAGCTTGAACAGGCGATTTCCCTAGACGCACTGCTGACCAATATCTCGATTTACTGGTTTACCGGAACCATTGGTTCATCATTCCGGCTGTACCTGGAAAGTCGCCAGCGACCTGTGCATTTCACCGCTGGTCAACGAGTGCTGCCGCCGCTGGGTATCGCGCAATTCCCCGGCGAACTGCCCATGCCGCCGCGCTCGTGGGTTGAACGCAGTTTTAACGTTCAGCGCTGGACACACATGCAACACGGCGGACACTTTGCAGCAATGGAACAACCGCAGGCGTTGGCGGAAGAGATCAGGGCGTTTTTTCGGCCGCTGCGTTGAGGGGAGGCTTGCAATAAAGGTGGCACCGCATCAAGCCATTCGCAAGCAAGCTTGCTCCCACAGGTTTTGTGGATTGCCTCAATCCGGCGGCATGCAGAGATTCGGTGGGACCGAACTTGTTCGGGAAGCAGGCGACGCGGCTTATCAGACATACCGCGGCGCTACCTTCGCGAACAAGTTCGCTCCC
>NZ_JAMFRV010000745.1 GCF_026224925.1 Pseudomonas sp.
GGCAGGAGCGCACTGAAGCTGACCGCTCAACACCAATCCGTGGGAGCAAGCTTGCTTGCGAAGGCAATATCATAAGCGTTGAAATATTCGGAACTGCTGAGCTATTGAACCAAGGGCGGATCAGGCAGACCGAGTCGCGCCCTTCGCAAGCAAGCTTGCTCCCACAGGATCGGGACCTGCCTGACAGGTTAGTGTTTGTGTGCGGGCGCTGAGCCGCTTTTGATGTTGGCTTTTATACAGCTGGGCCGCAGGGCCTTCATTGAAAGCAGGACCAGCGCGGTGTCATATGCCAGACGCGGACCAGCTCTTGATGCTAGCGTTTATATAGCCGGGCCGCGGGGCCTTCCTTAAAGGATGGCGTCCTTCATCCTGGGCATATCACCAAATCGCGCCCACAAAAAAGGGCGACCGAAGTCGCCCTTTTTCTAATGGTTAATCAGAACTTAGTTCTGTTTTTCCATTTGTGCGCGCAGCAGGTCACCGATAGTGGTAGGACCTGTGCTTTCCGCAGCTTCTGGCTTAGTGCGCAGGCTTTGGATAGCTTCTTTCTCGTCTTCAACGTCTTTCGACTTGATGGACAATTGGATTACGCGGCTCTTGCGGTCAACGCTGATGATCTTGGCTTCAACTTCTTCGCCTTCTTTCAGAACGTTACGCGCGTCTTCAACGCGGTCACGGCTGATTTCGGAGGCTTTCAGAGTAGCTTCGATGTCGTCTGCCAGAGTGATGATGGCGCCTTTGGCGTCAACTTCTTTAACGATACCGCGAACGATAGCGCCTTTGTCGTTAACCATCACGTACTCAGAGAACGGATCGCTTTCCAGCTGCTTGATGCCGAGCGAGATGCGTTCGCGCTCTGGATCAACAGACAGGATAACGGTGTCGAGCTCGTCGCCCTTCTTGAAGCGACGTACGGCTTCTTCGCCCACTTCGTTCCCGGAGATGTCGGACAGGTGAACCAGACCGTCGATGCCGCCGTCCAGACCAATGAAGATACCGAAATCGGTGATCGACTTGATGGTGCCGGAGATTTTATCGCCCTTGTTGAACTGGCCAGAGAAATCTTCCCATGGGTTAGATTTGCACTGCTTGATGCCGAGGGAGATACGACGACGCTCTTCGTCGATGTCCAGAACCATAACTTCCACTTCGTCGCCAACTTGTACGACTTTCGAAGGGTGGATGTTTTTGTTGGTCCAGTCCATTTCGGAAACGTGTACCAGGCCTTCAACGCCTTCTTCCAGCTCAGCGAAGCAGCCGTAGTCGGTCAGGTTGGTAACACGAGCGGTAACGCGAGTGCCTTCTGGGTAGCGAGCTTTGATAGCGACCCATGGATCTTCGCCCAACTGCTTCAGACCCAAGGAAACACGATTGCGTTCGCGATCGTACTTCAGGACTTTTACATCGATCTCGTCGCCAACGTTGACGATTTCTGATGGATGCTTGATACGCTTCCAAGCCATGTCGGTAATGTGCAGCAGGCCATCGACGCCACCCAGATCGACGAATGCGCCGTAATCGGTGAGGTTTTTGACGATACCTTTGACTTGCTGACCTTCTTGCAAGGATTCCAGCAGAGCTTCGCGCTCAGCGCTGTTCTCGGCTTCAAGGACGCTACGGCGGGAAACGACAACGTTGTTGCGTTTCTGGTCGAGTTTGATGACCTTGAATTCGAGCTCTTTGCCTTCCAGGTGAGTGGTGTCGCGCACTGGGCGGACATCAACCAGAGAACCAGGCAGGAACGCACGGATGCCGTTAACGTCGACAGTGAAGCCGCCTTTAACCTTACCGTTGATAACGCCCTTGACCACTTCTTCAGCTGCGAAAGCCGCTTCCAGAACGATCCAGCACTCAGCACGCTTGGCTTTTTCGCGGGACAGCTTGGTTTCGCCAAAGCCATCTTCGACCGCGTCCAGTGCAACGTGCACTTCGTCGCCGATCTTGATGGTCAGCTCGCCAGCATCGTTGTGGAACTGCTCTAGCGGGATGAGGCCTTCAGATTTCAGACCGGCGTGAACCGTAACCCAACCTGCTTGGTAATCGATATCAACGATGATCGCGGTGATGATCGAGCCAGCCTGAAGGTTCAGGGTCTTTAGGCTTTCTTCAAAAAGTTCTGCAAAGCTTTCGCTCATTTTAATTCCTGTTGATCAAGGGCGAAGAATACGCCCATCTGCCACATTCCAGACAACGTGGGTTTCGTTCAAGTAAAAGAAAGCCTGTGGGACTATGACTGGTCTCCCACACGCTTCTTCTGTCATCCGGCGATATCGCGTAATGCGACTTCACTCAAGATGCGTTCCAACACCTGCTCAATCGATAATTCGGTGGAATCCAGCTGTATGGCGTCGTGCGCCGGCTTGAGCGGGGCTACCGCTCGCTGGGTGTCACGCTCATCGCGTGCACATATCTCATCTAGCAGACTCGACAGACTAACATCATCACCCTTGGCCTTCAACTGCAAGTAACGGCGGCGAGCACGTTCCTCGGCCGTGGCGGTGAGGAAAATCTTTAATGGCGCGTCAGGAAAAACCACCGTACCCATGTCGCGACCGTCTGCCACAAGGCCCGGCGCCTCAAGGAAGGCGCGCTGACGCTGGAGCAATGCGTCACGCACGGCAGGTAAAGAAGCGACTTGCGAGGCGCCATTGCCGATGGTTTCGTTGCGAATGGCGTGGGTAACGTCTTCGCCTTCGAGGGTAATGCGTTGCCCGTGATCATCGTTGCCGGCGTTGAACTGTACGTCCAGGTGCGCGGCGAGCAGTTTCAAGGCTTCTTCGTTGGTCAGGTCGACGCCATGATTGCGCGCAGCGAAAGCCAGCAGGCGATACAGCGCGCCGGAATCCAACAGACACCAGCCCAAATGCTTGGCCAGCTTGCCCGCAACCGTGCCTTTACCGGAACCGCTAGGCCCGTCGATGGTGATGACTGGAGGCTGAACTTTCACGACTGGGCCTCGTTGGCTACACGCATGCCGACTTGTTCGCACAAGGCGAGGAAGTTGGGGAATGAAGTCGCGACGTTGGCGCAGTCATGGATGCGGATCGGTGCCGAAGCGCGCAACGACGCAACGCTGAAAGCCATGCCAATCCGATGATCGCCGTGGGCATGCACCTCACCGCCAGTGAATGCGTCTACGCCAAAGCCAGCGCCATCAATGATGATGCCGTCTGCCGTCGGTTCGGCTTTGACGCCCAACGTGAGCAAACCGTCCGCCATGACTTGAATGCGGTCTGACTCTTTGACGCGAAGTTCTTCGGCGCCGCGCAATATTGTGCGGCCATCGGCACAGGCCGCAGCCACGAACAACACCGGAAATTCGTCGATTGCCAAGGGCACCAGCTCTTCGGGGATCTCGATGCCTTTGAGTTTAGCTGAACGCACGCGCAGGTCTGCCACGGGTTCGCCGCCGACTTCACGCTGATTTTCAAGGGTGATGTCTGCGCCCATCAAACGCAGAATGTCGATGACGCCGGTGCGGGTCGGGTTGATGCCGACGTGTTCCAGCAGCAAGTCCGAGCCTTCAGCGATAGAAGCGGCGACCAGGAAGAACGCAGACGAGGAGATATCCGCCGGCACTTCGATGTGGGTCGCGGTCAGCTTGTGGCCGGGCTCAATGGAGGCCGTGCTGCCCTCAGTGGTCACAGGGTAGCCGAAGCCACGCAGCATGCGCTCGGTATGGTCGCGAGTCGGTGCAGGCTCCGTGATCCGGGTTTTGCCTTCGGCGTACAGCCCCGCCAGCAGCAGGCAGGATTTCACCTGTGCGCTGGCCATCGGCAGGGTGTAGGTCAAACCGGTCAGGTGCTTGCCGCCACGAATGATCATTGGCGGACGGCCTTCGGCAGCAGTTTCGATCACGGCGCCCATTTCCCGCAAAGGATTGGCCACGCGATTCATCGGACGCTTGGACAGCGACGCATCGCCGGTCAAGGTGCTGTCGAAGCTCTGCGCGGCCAGCAGACCGGACAACAGACGCATCGAGGTGCCGGAATTGCCCAGATAAATCGGGCCTGGCGCCGCTTTCAAGCCATGCAGGCCGACACCGTGAACGGTCACGCGGCCATTGCTCGGGCCTTCGATGACCACGCCCATGTCACGGAACGCTTGGATGGTCGCCAGCGCGTCTTCGCCTTCAAGGAAGCCTTCGACTTCGGTGATGCCTTCGGCCAGTGAGCCGAGCATGATCGAGCGGTGAGAAATAGATTTGTCGCCTGGAACTCGGATGCGTCCGGAAACGCGTCCACCAGGGTTAGCCAGGAAGATCAGGTCGTTGGAGTTCATAGCGTCCACATAGGCCCGACGGGCCAGGATTTTACTGAAATGCTCACGAGCAACACGGGCGCGAGTGAATACGCCCAACAATTGATGCCCATCCCCCGCATCGACCGCGTCGCGCAAGGCGTCGAGGTCGCTGCGAAATGTATCTAATGTGCGTAACACCGCCTCGCGGTTGGCGAGGAAGATGTCGTGCCACATCACCGGGTCACTGCCCGCGATTCTTGTGAAATCGCGAAAACCGCCCGCAGCGTATCGAAAGATGTCCAGATTCTCGTTGCGTTTGGCCAGTGAATCCACCAAGCCAAAAGCCAGCAGGTGTGGCAAATGACTGGTGGCGGCCAACACTTCATCGTGGCGCTCAACCTGCATATGCTCAACATCTGCGCCCAGTTCAGACCACATACGGTCGACCAGAGCCAGCGCCGCCGGGTCAGTATCGGCCAGCGGGGTCAAAATCACTTTATGCCGACGGAACAGCTGCGCGTTAGAGGCTTCTACCCCGCTCTGCTCGGACCCGGCAATCGGATGCCCAGGCACGAAACGCGCAGGACAATCACCAAACGCCAGCCGCGCTGCACGCACCACATTGCCTTTGGCGCTACCGACGTCGGTCAATACCGCATCACCCAGGTCGAACGTGGCCAGCAGCGCCAACAGTTTTTCCATCGCCAGAATAGGCACGGCGAGCATGATCACGTCAGCGCCGCGACAGGCGGCAGCGATATCGTCTTCGCAACGGTCGACGACACCCAGCTCCACCGCCAATTTGCGCGAGCGCGGATTCAGGTCGACGCCGACCACTTCGCCGCACAGCCCGCTTTCACGCAGGCCTTTGGCGAAAGAGCCGCCGATCAAACCGAGGCCGATGACCACCAAGCGCCCGATCATAGGCCGGGAGGGTTGCAATGGCATGACATCAACCACGTGCCAGAACCTTCGCCAAGGCGTCGAGGAAGCGCAAATTTTCACTCGGCAGACCAATGCTCACCCGCAGGTGATTAGGCATGCCATAGCCGCCAATCGGCCGCACGATCACGCCTTCGCCCAGCAGCCCCTGGTACACCGAGGCGCCTTCACGGCCGAGATCGATGGCCAAAAAGTTGGCTTTCGATGGAATCCAGCTCAAGCCTATCTCGCGCAACCCTTGTTCCAACTGTTGCATGCCGACTTCATTCAAGCGGCGACTTTCAGCCACGTATTCGACGTCGTCCAGCGCGGCACAGGCCGCAGCCAGGGCGAGGCTATTGACGTTGAATGGCTGGCGAACGCGATTGAGTACGTCGGCAACTGTAGGCGACGACAAGGCATAACCGACCCGCAACGACGCCAGGCCATAGGCTTTGGAGAAGGTGCGCGAGACCAGCAAATTCGGGTATTGGGCCAGGTAATCCAAGCCATTGGGCAAATCCGTGCCCGCGGCGTATTCGATGTAAGCCTCATCCAGCACCACCAACACGTTTTCCGGCACTTTGGCGAGGAAGTCAGCCAATGCGCTCGGACCGAACCAGGTACCGGTCGGGTTGTTGGGGTTGGCGATGAACACTACGCGGGTGTTGCTATCGATGGCGGCCAACATCGCGGGCAGGTCGTGCCCCCAGTCTTTGGCGGGGGCAACGTGTGCAGTCGCACCCACTGCCTGGGTGACAATGGGATAAATAGCGAAGGCGTGCTCGCTGAACACTGCATTCAACCCCGGCGCCAAGTAAGCACGGGCGACCAATTCCAGAATGTCGTTAGAACCGTTGCCCAACGTCACTTGATTGGCCTGCACACCACACCGCTCAGACAGCTTGGCCTTGAGGTCAAAACCATTGCCGTCCGGGTAACGCGTCAGCTCGGCCAATTCGCGATGAATCGCGGCCAAGGCTTTAGGGCTGGCACCCAACGGGTTTTCGTTACTGGCCAATTTAATGATGCTGGCCGGATTGATGTCCAGCTCCCGCGCCAGTTCGTCCACAGGCTTGCCCGGGACGTACGGCGAGAGTTTTTGCACGCCTGGCTGGGCCAGAGCGAGGAAGTTGCTACTCATGGTGTTTCGCCTTTTTACACGTGCACTAAAGAACCGCTTTCGGGTACGAACCGAGCACTTTGAGCGCTACTGCTTCTTGACTGATCTGCTCCAATACGGCTTTGATCAGTGGATCCCGGTGATGGCCAACGAAGTCGATAAAGAACACGTAGGTCCATTTACCACTGCGCGAAGGCCGGGTCTCGATGCGGGTCAGGTCGATCCCGTTCTGATGGAACGGCACCAATAACTCGTGCAACGCGCCGGGCTTGTTGCTCATGGATACGATGATCGAGGTTTTGTCGTCGCCCGTCGGCGGGACTTCCTGGCTGCCGATAATCAGGAAACGCGTGGCGTTGTCCGGGCGGTCTTCGATTTTTTCAGCGATACGCGTCAGGCCATACAGCCCAGCGGCCATATCCCCGGCGATGGCTGCCGAGTTCCACTCGCCTTTGACGCGCTTGGCGGCTTCGGCGTTGCTGGCGACGGCGACACGTTCAACGTTCGGATAATGCGCGTCCAGCCATTTGCGGCACTGGGCCAAGGACTGGGCGTGGGAGTAAATGCGGCTGATGCTCTCGGTCTTGGTGTTTTCACCGATCAATAGATGATGGTGAATGCGCAACTCGACTTCGCCACAGATAACCATGTCGTGTTCGAGGAAACTGTCCAAAGTGTGATTGACCGCGCCTTCGGTGGAGTTTTCCACCGGGACTACGCCAAAGTTCACAGAACCCGCCGCGACTTCACGGAACACCTCGTCGATAGCCGCCATCGGCAAGCTGATCACTGCGTGGCCAAAGTGTTTCATAGCGGCGGCTTGGGTGAAGGTGCCTTCCGGACCGAGGTACGACACTTTCAACGGCTGCTCAAGCGCCAGGCACGACGACATGATTTCGCGAAACAGACGCGCCATCTCTTCGTTACCCAACGGCCCCTTGTTGCGTTCCATCACGCGCTTCAGCACTTGGGCTTCGCGCTCTGGACGATAGAAAACCGGCACTTCGCCTTCCGCCAGCGAGGCCATCTTCACTCGCGCAACTTCTTGCGCACAGCGGGCACGCTCACTGATCAGCTCCAGGACTTTCTCGTCCAGGCTGTCGATGCGTATCCGCAGTGCCTTGAGCTCTTGTTCAGACATTAGCCGTGTTCCTTCTCGAACTCTGCCATGTAAGACACCAGGGCGTTGACCCCATGGATATCTACGGCGTTATAGATGGAGGCACGCATGCCGCCGACCGAGCGATGACCCTTGAGGTTCAGCAGCCCGCGCGCTTCAGCGCCCACCAGGAACGGCTTGTCCAGACGGTCATCGGCCAGACGGAACGGCACGTTCATCCACGAGCGGTCGGATTTGTTGATGGGATTGCTGTACAAGCCACTGGCGTCAATGAAGTCATACAGCGTGCGCTGCTTGAGGTCATTGCGCTTGCCCATGGCTTCAACGCCGCCCTGCTCCTTGAGCCATTCGAATACCAGGCCAGACAGGTACCAGGACAAGGTCGGCGGGGTGTTGTACATCGAGGCATTATCGGCGGCGACTTTGTAGTTGAGCATGGTCGGGCAGATTGAACGGGCACGCCCCAGCAGGTCTTCGCGAATGATCACGACGACGATACCGCTAGGACCGATGTTCTTTTGGGCGCCGGCGTAGATCATGCCGAATTTGGAGATATCCACAGGGCGCGACAGGATGTCTGAAGACATGTCGGCCACCAGCGGAACATCGCCGGTCTCGGGGATCCAGTTGAATTCCAGACCGCCGATGGTTTCATTGGGTGCGTAGTGAACGTAGGCAGCGTTTTTGGACAGCTTCCATTCGCTCTGACCCGGAATTGCGAAATAGTCGTAGGGCTTGGCGGTTGCAGCAACATTGACGTTGCCGAAGCGCGAGGCTTCTTCGATAGCTTTCTGCGACCAGATACCGGTGTCGATGTAATCGGCGGTGGCGTCTTCGGGCAGCAGGTTCAGCGGAATTTGTGCAAATTGCTGGCTTGCGCCGCCTTGCAGGAACAACACTTTGTAGTTCGAGGGTACGTTCAGCAGGTCGCGCAGATCTTGCTCGGCCTTATTGGCTATGGAGACGAACTCATCGCTACGATGACTCATTTCCATGACGGACAGGCCTTTGCCATGCCAGTCCAGGAGTTCCGCCTGGGCACGCAGCAGAACAGCTTCAGGGAGCGCGGCAGGACCGGCGCAGAAGTTAAAAGCTCGCTTGCTCATATCCACTCTCGTCAAATGCTTGGGTCTGTTCGCATTGCATCAAAGTTGTATCAAATGTGGTCCCGAGGATGTGCTGGGACATTGTAGGAGCGGGCTTGCTCGCGATGGATCGCGAAGCGGTCCCTATTTGAGACCGCGCCGCGGCTGATCGCGAGCAAGCCCGCTCCTACAGGAGTCACATTATTCCTCTTCTGGCGTGTCGGCTTCCAAGGTATCGGAGGCTTCGTCAGCGTCCGGGACGATCAAATCATCGTCGCCTTCCAGCACTTCACCGTCGAATTCCTCGCCTTCGAGCTCTTCGCCCTCAACTTCTGAAGGCTCCTGCACGCGTTCCAGGCCAACCAGCTTCTCGTCGCTGGCCAGCTTGATCAGGGTCACGCCCTGAGTGTTACGGCCGAGGCTGGAAACTTCGTCGACACGGGTGCGAACCAAGGTGCCCTGGTCGGAAATCAACATGATTTCTTCGCCGTCGAGTACTTGTACCGCGCCGACCAGACGGCCGTTACGGTCGTTGCTGACCATGGCGATAACGCCCTGACCGCCACGTTTGTACTCTGGGAACTCGGTGATCGCCGTACGCTTGCCGAAACCACGCTCGGAGGCTGTCAGGATCTGGCTGCCTTCTTCCGGGATCAGCATCGAAATCAGCTTCTGCCCTTCTGGCAGACGCATGCCGCGCACACCGCGAGCGGTACGGCCCATAGCGCGAACGTCGGACTCTTTAAAGCGCGTGACCTTGCCGCCGTCGGAGAACAGCATGACTTCGCGCTCGCCATCGGTGATGGCTGCAGAAATCAGGATGTCGCCTTCGTCCAGCTCCAGCGCGATCAGGCCAACACTGCGTTGACGGCTGAACTGCACCAGCGGGGTTTTCTTCACAGTACCGTTGGCGGTGGACATGAAGATAAAGGGTGCTTTCTTCCGGTCTTCGGCTTTGATACGTGCTTTGCGTTCTTCTTCGGTTTCGTCGGTCGCTGTTTCGTCCGTTTCAACGGTGATGACATCGTCACCGCCTTCTTCTTCGGACTTCTTGCGCATGGCTTCCATGTCCACCGGCAGCATGGTGGTGATGTATTCACCCTCACTCAACGGCAGCAGGTTGACCAACGGACGACCACGGGCAGCGCGGGACGCTTCCGGAATTTCATAAGTCTTGAGCCAGTACACCTTGCCTTTGCTGGAGAACATCAACAGCGTGGTGTGACTGTTCGCGACCAGCAGGTGCGCGATGTAGTCCTCGTCTTTGACGCCTGTAGCCGACTTGCCTTTACCGCCACGGCGTTGAGCCTGGTAGACGGCCAATGGCTGAGTCTTGGCATAACCACCGTGAGAGATGGTGACAACCCGCTCTTCTTCGGTGATCAGGTCGCCCAGGGTCAGGTCCAGACGTGCATCGAGAATCTCGGTGCGACGTGCATCGCCGTATTCAGCGCGGATCAGTTCCAGTTCTTCGCGGATGATTTCCATCAAACGCTCGGCACTGTTGAGGATGCGCAGCAGCTCGCCGATCTGGGTGAGGATTTCCTGGTATTCGGTCAGCAGTTTTTCGTGTTCGAGACCGGTCAAACGGTGCAGACGCAGTTCCAGAATCGCCTGGGCCTGTTCAGGCGACAGGAAATACTTGCCGTCGCGCAGACCGTATTGCGGGTCAAGGTTGTCCGGGCGGCACGAATCTGCGCCGGCACGTTCAACCATCTCGACTACAGCGCTGGATTCCCACGGGGTCGCGATCAATGCCACTTTGGCTTCAGCCGGTGTCGGCGAGGCCTTGATCAGCGCGATAACCGGGTCGATGTTCGACAAGGCAACGGCTTGACCTTCAAGCAAATGTCCGCGCTCACGGGCTTTACGCAGCTCGAAAACAGTACGACGGGTAACCACTTCACGACGGTGACGTACGAAAGCTTCCAGCAAGTCCTTGAGGTTCAGGATCCGCGGACGGCCATCGATCAACGCAACGATGTTGATACCGAAAACACTTTGCAGTTGGGTCTGGGCGTAGAGGTTGTTCAGGACAACTTCCGGCACTTCGCCACGACGCAGCTCGATCACCACGCGCATACCGTCTTTGTCAGACTCGTCGCGCAGTTCGGTAATACCTTCGAGCTTCTTCTCTTTTACCAACTCGGCGATCTTCTCGATCAGACGCGCCTTGTTCAGTTGGTACGGCAGTTCAGTGATAACGATCTGCTGACGACCACCGACCTTGTCGATGTCTTCGATCATCGAACGCGCACGCATGTAAATGCGCCCACGGCCGGTGCGATAGGCTTCGACGATACCGGCGCGACCGTTGATGATCGCGGCCGTCGGGAAGTCAGGGCCCGGGATGAACTGCATCAGCTCATCGATGGTGATTTCGGGGTTATCGATCAGCGCCAGGCAACCGTCGATGACTTCACCGAGGTTGTGCGGCGGAATGTTGGTCGCCATGCCCACAGCAATACCGCTGGAGCCGTTGATCAACAGGTTGGGAACACGCGTCGGCATGACCGCAGGGATCATTTCGGTGCCGTCGTAGTTCGGCACCCAGTCCACGGTTTCTTTATGCAGGTCGGCCAGCAGCTCGTGCGCCAGCTTGGTCATGCGTACTTCGGTGTATCGCATGGCCGCAGCGTTGTCGCCGTCGACCGAACCGAAGTTGCCCTGACCGTCTACCAGCAGGTAGCGCAGGGAGAATGGCTGCGCCATCCGTACGATGGTGTCGTAAACGGCAGTGTCACCATGCGGGTGATACTTACCGATAACGTCGCCGACCACACGGGCAGATTTCTTGTACGGTTTGTTCCAGTCGTTACCCAGTTCGCTCATCGCGAACAGTACACGCCGGTGCACGGGCTTTAAGCCATCACGCGCATCGGGCAGTGCTCGACCTACGATGACGCTCATCGCGTAGTCGAGGTAGGACTGTTTCAGCTCGTCTTCGATATTGACCGGGAGGATTTCTTTGGCCAGTTCGCCCATGAGAAGCCTGATTCCTTTTTCTGGTGAAACTTCGTCACATCCATGCGGGACGAAACGAAGCTCGCCGCTACAGGGCGTTTTGCCATGCAGCGACTTACGACAAATCAACGAGTTGTGCCATGGATCTGCGCAGTAAAGGCAGCGGCATTGCACTGCCTTGGAAACCGCCGAATGTTATCACAATCGCGATCAGGGACCTATCCCTTGAAAGCCTGCCGGACCACTAATCGATGAGTGATTGGCCTTTCTAGCGCCTCTGAGGGGCTTGGGAGCGGTTTGTAGCGTATTAGCAACCAGCGAAGGAGACGGCGAAGATTATGTGTTGGCGCTGGGTTTGGGGTGTATATCCATTGTTTGTGGTTGCTTGAAGTATGGTTTCGCTTTTACAGCGAGGAACCCTTTTTCAAACGTCGGGGCGCCGAACCGCAAAAAGGTCCCGCCAAAAGGGCTTGCCCCACCATGCGGGCCCTCGCTTAGGCTCGGCCTTCCCTCACTCCGGCCGCATGGTTTTACGGGGCCTCTTTCCGTAATTTGATATTCAATTCACAGTAGATCTCAAAGGCAGATCATGCCGGCCAGAAGCCGGGAGGCGGCGTCCATACAAACCATCCGCCTTAACGCAGGCCCGCTTTTGATGTTGGCTCGCCCAAACAGCAGGCCGAAGGCCTTCATTAAAATGCCCCGTAAAACCATAGAGGCCGAGCGCAGCGAGGGAAGTTGAGCGAAGCGAGACCCATGGTGGGGCAAGCCTTTTGGGGTACCTTTTTGGCGTCTGAAAAAGGTTCCTCGCTGTAAAAGCGAAACCATACTTTCAGCAACCAAAAACAATGAATACACAGCCCAAAACCCAACGCCAACACATGACAGGCTTTTGATCCAAGCTCGTAAAAAAGCAACGCCTTAATTACCCCCGCTTCCCACCCCGCAACTTCCACTGCCTCCCCACCCGCCAACGCCAAAACAGCTGAACCAGCCCATACCCCAGCGCACCAAACACCACCCCTGCAACCACCGACCCCAGCAAAAACGGCTGCCACAACGTCGACAGTTGCCCGCTGATCCACTCCCAAGTCAGTTCGTCGGGAAAGTGCCGTGGTGGAAGCTGCAACACCCATGAACCGATCTTGTACGTGCAATAAAAAACCGCCGGCATGGTAATCGGGTTGGTCAGCCACACCAGGCTGACGCCGATAGGCAGGTTACCGCGCAGCAGGATGGCCAGCGCCGCGGCCAATAACATCTGAAACGGAATCGGCATAAACGCGGCAAACAAACCCAAGCCCACAGCGCGGGAGACCGAGTGTCGGTTGAGGTGCCAGAGGTTCGGGTCATGGAGGAAACGGCCCAAAAAGCGTAAGGATTTGTGTTCCCTGATGCTCGCTGGATCCGGCATGTAACGTTTGATCAGACGCCGCGGCATAAGGCTTCCCGTCCTGAAAGTGACCGCCAGTATGCATAAATTCGCCGCACATCAAATTCAGACTTTGTGACAATTAATAAAGCGGCGTCTGCTCGGGTGAGCTAATCAAGGTACCTGACTCTTAAAAGGCACGACTATGCGCACAGGGATGGTGGCGCTTGCGCTGGGGCTTTTGGCGGTTCGGTTTTTACCCGTCTTGCCGCCGGGCTGGTTGCTGGGGTTGATGCCGGTGGTGGCACTGATGCTGTTGCCGTTTCGTAGTTATCCACTGGCGTTTTTTCTGTTTGGCTTCAGTTGGGCGTGCCTCTCGGCGCAGTCGGCGCTCAACGATCGCCTGCCAATCAGCCTCGACGGCCAGACGTTATGGCTGCAAGGCAAGGTGGTGGGTTTGCCGCAATCGGCCGATGGCGTAGTGCGTTTTCAGTTGGACGGTGCGCAATCGCGTCGTAGCGAGTTGCCGCAGCACATGCGCCTGTCGTGGTATGGCGGACAAGAGGTGCGCAGCGGCGAGCAGTGGCGACTGGCGGTCAAGCTCAAGCGTCCAGCGGGGTTGGTCAATCCCGACTCATTTGATTACGAAGCCTGGCTGCTTGCCCAGCGTATTGGTGCGACAGGTTCGGTGGCCGATGGTCAGCGTATCGCCCCGGCCCGTTGGGCCTGGCGCGATGCCGTGCGTCAACGGTTGTTGGCCGTCGATGCCCAAGGTCGAGAAGGCGGGCTGGCGGCGTTGGTGTTAGGCGATGATTCCGGGCTAAGCACTACTGATTGGCAGGTCTTGCAGGACACCGGCACCGTGCATTTGCTGGTTATTTCCGGTCAGCACATCGGTTTGTTGGCCGGATTGATCTACGCCTTGGTCGCCGGTCTGGCTCGCTGGGGCTTGTGGCCGCGTCGTTTGCCATGGCTGCCGTGGGCCTGTGGATTGGCATTTGCCGCTGCCCTCGGTTATGGCTTGCTGGCCGGTTTTGAAGTGCCGGTGCGCCGCGCGTGCACCATGATTGGCATGGTGCTGCTGTGGCGTATGCGCTTTCGTCATCTCGGCGTGGGCTGGCCGTTACTGCTGTCGCTCAACGCGGTGTTGCTGTTTGAGCCGCTGGTCAGTTTGCAGCCGGGATTTTGGTTGTCGTTTGCCGCCGTAGGGATTTTGATCCTGGTGTTTAGCGGACGGTTGGGTGCCTGGAGTTGGTTACAGAGTTGGACGCGGGCTCAGTGGTTGATCGCAATCGGACTGCTGCCGGTCCTGCTGGCGTTGAA
>NZ_JAMFRV010000746.1 GCF_026224925.1 Pseudomonas sp.
ACCTGGAGCGAGCTCCGAGCTTTCTTTGTAGCCAGCCAGAACTGCCGGGCCTTTCACTTGCGGTACCGACAGGTTGGTGGGCTGAGGCGCTTGCTGTGCAAGCTCTGCACCCGCAATATCGTCCTGATTGTACAAACGTACACCCGCCAATACAGCGACAGTTACCGACGCCGCTACAGCCAGCCGACCCAAACTACGCCAAGGGCTACGCGGCGCTTTGATTGGGCTTACTTCATCGGCAATCGCGGCAGAAACAGCAGCCGAAATATCCAGATGAGGTAATAACAAGTCCTTGTGCATTGCTGCACGAGCCACTTGATAACGCGACCACGTCTCACGTGTATCGGCATCGTCAAAGGCGTTCAATACCCGACGTATTTCCAGCTCATCTGCTTCGTTGTCCATCACTGCGGACAGCGATTCCTGCAGGGCTTCACGACTCATGGCGGTTCCTCTCTTGGCTATCGCCGCTGTCTCAGGACTCCTGCAACAACGGCTGCAGGGCTTTATCGATGGCTTCCCGAGCGCGGAAAATCCGAGATCGCACGGTACCCACCGGACACTGCATGACGCTGGCAATGTCCTCGTAACTCAGACCGTCGAACTCACGTAAAGTTAGGGCTGTACGTAAATCTTCTGGAAGTAACTGGATAGTTCGATGAACAGTGCTCTCGATCTCATCCCTTAACAATGCTCGTTCTGGTGACTCAATGTCTTTGAGGCCATGATCGCCATCATAGAACTCTGCGTCTTCAGACCTTACATCGCTATCTGGTGGTCGCCGACCTCTCGATACCAAATAGTTTTTCGCCGTATTAATGGCGATGCGGTACAGCCAAGTATAAAAGGCGCTGTCGCCGCGAAAATTACCAAGTGCACGGTAGGCTTTAATAAACGCCTCTTGTGCAACATCCTGGGCTTCATGGGTGTCGTGCACGAATCGCACGATCAACCCGAGAATTTTGTGCTGGTATTTCAGCACGAGCAGATCAAAAGCTCGCTTATCGCCGCGTTGTACGCGCTCGACCAGCTGCTGATCCTCTTCCTGGGTTAGCATGAACACTCCTCGGTGGACCTGAAGGAGTGTTGCATCAGCCGTTGAACGGGCTTGCAAACATAGACTCGGGCTTTTCGCAAAAGTTCTCCCCTCCAAGCAAGTTTCCTGCGGGCAGTCATTAGCCCGCACGAAAAACGCAGCGCGGACATGGCCGGCTGCGCGAATAATCTTGTCGTCAACAATACGCGGTGCAATTAATTTAGCTCCGCACGCAATCGACGTGACCCTTTATAGGCAACCTGCTATTGAGCCCCGGGGCTATAGGAAAGTTCCCAGATTTCGCTATCAGATGTAAGAAGCTTCCCACGACGCCAGTAGGAAATATGATTCAGCCCAAAACACTCGTGATCTCGATTTCCCGGGGAAAACGGTATGCACATGTGTTCAGACTGGAGCACACTCCGGCCCCGCGGTGGTTTCACCCTGCCATAAAAGCCCCGCTATTGTGCCGTTCCACCCCTCTATATACTAGTGGCCGCTATTGGCGGAGTTCAGAGATGAGCCAACATTTTCAACATGACGTTCTGGTGATTGGTAGCGGAGCCGCTGGCCTGAGCCTTGCGCTGACGCTACCCAGTCATTTACGCATCGCCGTATTGAGCAAGGGCGACCTGGCCAACGGTTCGACATTCTGGGCTCAGGGAGGTGTCGCGGCCGTTCTGGACGACGCCGATACCGTGCAATCCCATGTCGAAGACACCCTAAATGCGGGTGGCGGGCTGTGCGATGAGGCGGCTGTGCGCTTCACCGTCGAGCACAGCCGTGAAGCGATTCAATGGTTAATTGACCAAGGCGTGCCATTCACCCGCGATGATCAATCGCACACCGAAGACGGTGGATTCGAGTTTCACCTGACCCGTGAGGGCGGTCACAGCCACCGGCGCATCATCCACGCCGCCGATGCCACCGGCGCTGCGATCTTCAAAACACTGCTGGCGCAGACCAAATTGCGCCCTAACATTGAATTGCTTGAACAACGTGTTGCGGTGGATGTAATTACCGAGCCTCGTCTAGGCCTGGAGGGTCAACGCTGCCTGGGCGCTTACGTGCTTAACCGTGCCAGTGGCGAAGTCGACACCTATGGCGCTCGCTTTACGATCCTGGCGACGGGTGGCGCAGCAAAAGTTTACCTGTACACCAGCAATCCCGACGGTGCGTGTGGCGATGGTATTGCCATGGCCTGGCGCTCGGGCTGTCGCGTGGCGAATCTGGAATTCAACCAGTTCCACCCCACGTGCCTGTATCACCCGCAGGCCAAAAGCTTCCTGGTGACCGAAGCCCTTCGCGGCGAAGGCGCGTTCCTCAAGCTGCCCAATGGCGAACGCTTCATGCAGCGCTTTGACCCGCGAGCCGAACTGGCACCACGGGACATCGTCGCTCGCGCCATCGACCATGAAATGAAACGTCTGGGCATCGACTGCGTGTACCTGGACATTAGCCACAAGCCTGAAGCTTTTATCAAGACGCACTTCCCGACGGTGTATGAGCGTTGCCTTGAGTTCGGCATCGACATTACTACGCAGCCGATTCCGATCGTGCCGGCGGCGCATTACACCTGCGGCGGTGTGATGGTCAACGAGCAAGGCCGCACCGACGTACCGGGCCTGTATGCCATCGGTGAAACCAGTTTTACCGGGCTGCATGGCGCTAACCGGATGGCGAGCAATTCGCTGCTGGAGTGTTTCGTGTACGCGCGATCCGCTGCCGCCGACATCCTTCAACAGTTGCCGTCCGTGCCAATGCCCGAGCAACTGCCGAGCTGGGATGCCAGCCAGGTAACCGACTCCGATGAAGACGTGATCATTGCGCACAACTGGGACGAACTGCGGCGGTTCATGTGGGATTACGTGGGGATCGTGCGCACCAACAAGCGCTTGCAGCGCGCGCAGCACCGAGTGCGGTTACTGCTGGACGAGATCGATGAGTTCTACAGCAACTACCGAGTCAGCAGAGACTTGATTGAATTGAGGAACCTTGCTCAGGTAGCCGAACTGATGATCAGGTCTGCCATGGAGCGCAAGGAAAGCCGAGGATTGCATTACACCCTCGATTACCCGGACATGCTGCCCGAGGCACTGGACACTATTCTGGTGCCGCCCACCTACGTCGGCTGAATTTCAAGCGCACGCGTAGGCGCCGGTGCTCATCTGGCGCCAGCGCGTCGTGCGGGATACACAGACCGCGCACCCGCCGACCCAACAGCCGCGGCTCGTTGACCAAACGAAAGCGCAGCACAACCACCAGTGGTAAGGCTAGGCTGTCTCGGCGCAATTGAACCGCTTGCCAGCCGCCGTGATCACTCCACAGCTGCCATCCGTCAGCATTGCGGCGCAGCCCCGTAAACGCCATAGCGCTGCTCAGCAAAATAAACCGCGGCAACGCCCAAAGCCCATGAGCCAGGCACGCCAAAGCGCCGAGCGCACGCGCCCACCAAAACACATCAAGAAAGCACAGCGAAATCAGCGCCAGCACCTGAGCAATCAAATACGCCGCCAGCAACAGCCGGGAGGCCTGCCAACGGCATTCGAAACGATTACTTCGGCTGGACACGGTCCAGAATCATTCGGACCATACGTTGCAATTCAGGGTCTTCAGACTCGGCACGCTGCATGAACCAACCGAACATGTCCTGATCTTCAGACGTCAGTAACCGACGATAAAGATCACGGTCTTCGGCGTTCAGCGTGGCATAAACCTCTTTTACAAACGGTACCAACAGTACATCCAGCTCAAGCATGCCGCGGCGGCTGTGCCAGTAGAGCCGGTTGAGTTCAACGTCGTCGACCATGGAGCGCTCCTCAAATTAGGCGGCAAGTATACAGGCGCAGTTCCGCGAGGCGCACTGCGCTTTGGTCGCAGGAGTTTTCAATCGATACGCGATCAAACCTGTACCCTTGGGCAAACTCGGCACTATCATGGTGCTCAGACTATTTATCCTGCGATGACCCATGGCCGACTCCCCTTTCTTCTGCATCCTGCCCCACGAGGGCATCCTCGCCGTCCGCGGCCCTGACGCTAGCAAGTTTCTTCAGGGCCAACTGACGTGCAACCTCAATTACCTGAGCGACACCACGGCCACTCTTGGCGCACGCTGCACGCAAAAGGGCCGCATGCAGTCGAGCTTCCGCATTCTGCTGGAAGGTGACGGCTGCCTGCTGGCGATGGCATCGGAACTGATCGAGCCACAATTGGCCGATCTGAAGAAATATGCTGTGTTCTCCAAGTCCAAACTGACCGACGAAAGTGCCCGCTGGGTGCGGTTTGGCCTCAGTGACGGGGACGATGCCCTGGCTTCGCTGGGCTTGGATTTGCCGCAAGCCACCGATTGCGTGGTACGTGCCAACGACCTGATCGCCATCCGCGTGTCGCCGGCTCGTGCCGAACTGTGGGTAGCGGCTGATCAGGCAGACAGCGTGCAAGCGCGCATTGCAGCTCAACTGCCTCAAGGTTCGCTGAACGATTGGTTGCTGGGCCAGATTCGGGCAGGCATCGGCCAGGTTACCGGTAATACCCGCGAAAGCTTTATTCCGCAGATGTTGAATTTACAAGCAGTGGGCGGCGTGAGCTTCAAAAAAGGTTGCTACACCGGCCAGGAAATCGTCGCGCGCATGCAGTACTTGGGCAAGCTCAAGCGTCGCTTGTATCGCCTGACGCTCGCAGGCACTGACCTTCCCGAGCCCGGCACCAGCGTTTTTTCACCGGTCCACGCGAGTGCTGTGGGCGAAGTGGTTATCGCTGCAACGACAGTCGGTGGCATCGAGCTACTGGCCGTGTTGCAGGCTGATGCAGCAGAGGACGGCAACATCCACCTGGGCAGCGCAGACGGCCCGGCCCTGCATTTGGCAGAGCTGCCCTACACTCTGGATTCCAAACTCGAAACTCAGCGTTAAACTCAGCGTTAACAGGTACGCACTACCTGCTCGTTTCTGAGTCCAACCCTGACAACCCCGAGCGCTCGTCGAGTGCTCGGTAGCATGAACCACGCTACGCCCACGAGATGTGACATGGACACGATGGCTGACACGGTGCAAAAGGATCTGATCCGGGCAATAAATAATGACGCGCTGTTTTTGCCTACCCTGCCGGAAGTAGCACTGAAGATTCGTCTCGCCGCCGAGAACCAGGACATCAGCGTCAGCGCATTAAGCAAAGTGATCGCTAGCGATACCGCCCTGTCGGCACGCCTGATCAAAGTCGTGAACAGCCCGCTGATGCGCGGCAGTATCGAAGTCAGCGATCTGCACACCGCGATCACTCGATTGGGCATCAATTACAGCTGCAATTTGGCGATTGGGCTGGTGGTGGAACAGATGTTCAAAGCCAAGTCCGACGTTGTCGAACGCAAAATGCGCGATATCTGGAAGAAAAGCTCTCAGGTCGCCGGCATCAGTTACTCCCTGTGCCGCAATCACTCTCGACTCAAGCCGGATCAAGCGACATTGGCTGGAATGGTCCATTTGATTGGCGTGCTGCCCATCCTGACGTATGCCGAAGACCATTTCGAACTGCTCTCGGACCCGGTCAGTCTGAACCATGTGATTGAGCGGATTCACCCCATCATTGGTCAAAAACTACTCAAAGCGTGGGAGTTTCCAGAGGCACTGGCCAAGGTGCCGGGGCAATTCCAGGACTTCGAACGTGAGTCGCCACAGGCCGACTACGTCGACTTGGTACAGATTGCGACGGTGCACAGTTATCACGGCACGCATCATGACTACGCCGCTATCGACATGGCTGCCCTGCCCTCCTTCGCTCGACTGGGCCTGGATCTCGCTGACGGCTCCTTGGTCACTGAAATGAATGAAGCCATGAACATGCTGGTTTAACCCACCTCATCCGTCAGACCGAGACAAAACTCACCCTCACCTTCAACCCGCGTTCAGCCCCATCATGGAGGCTGATCTGGGCAAGGTGCGCACGGCAGATTTCGCCGACAATCGCCAGGCCTAGCCCCGAACCTGAACCGTGCTGATAGCGCCGATAGAACCGTTCGAATACGCGTTCACGGTCTGCTTCAGGAATACCTGGCCCATCGTCTTCGACCTCCAACACACCCGGTGCGCTGACCCGCAGAATGACATTGCCGTCCGACGGTGTATGCGCCAACGCGTTGTCCACCAGATTACTCAGCAGTTCGTTGAGCAAAATCGGATCACCGCGTAACCACACAGGCTCGTCCGCTTCCAGCGCCAAGGCCACGCCGCGAGCATGGGCCAGCGGCGCCATGGCCATGCCCAACTCACGGGCCAATTGACTAAGGTCGATTAATTGCGCACCGCCTTCGGAAATCGCCCGAGCGCCGTTTTCGATGCGCGCCAATGACAACAGCTGATTGGCCAAGTGAGTCAACCGGTCAGTACCTTGGGCGGCAGCTTCCAAGGTAGTGCGCCAGTTTGCCGGATCGGTATCGCGCAGCCCCAGTTCGACGCGCGCCTTTAGCGCGGCAAGCGGCGTGCGCAACTCATGTGCGGCATCGGCAATAAACTGCGCCTGTCGCTCGAATTGCAGACGCAGACGCTCAGTGAAGTGGTTGAGCGCGCCCACTAACGGCCGCAGTTCGCGCTGTACTTCCACCAGCGGTAACGCGCGTAAATCGTCGGGCTGGCGCTCCTCCACCGCAGTGCGCAAACGCTCCAAGGGGCGTAATGCTGCACTGACGGTGAACCACACCAATACCAGTGCACCGCCGCCCAACATGCCCAAACGCAATAACGTATCGGCCATCAGACTGCGGGCCATACGTACGCGGGCCTCTTCGGTTTCGGCAACGCGAATTTCCGCCATGCCGTTCATGTTCGGCTCGCTCACCGGCTTTAGCAGGCTGACGACGCGCACGTCCTGGCCTTGATAACGCCCGCTATAAAAGCTCGCCAGTGCGGGATAGTCGTCCGTGCGCAAGGTGCCGGGTGGCGGTGCCGGAAGGTTTTCGTAGCCTGAAATCAACTGTTTGTTGATGTCATTGACCTGGTAATAAATGCGCCCGGCACTGTCGTAGGCAAAGGTGTCCAAGGCCACGTAAGGCACGTCAGCGCTGAGGCTGCCGTCGCGCTGGGAAACCCCGGCCGCGATGGTGCGCGCCGAGGCCAGTAACGTGCGGTCGTAAGCGGTGTCAGCGGCCTCTCGGCCGTTCCAGTAGGCGCTTAACCCGCTGGCCAACATCAATACGGTGAGCAGCAAACCGAGGTTCCATAGCAGCCGCCAACGCAGGCTAGTAGCGCCAGTGTTTGTTGCATCAAACATCGCGGCTTTCCAGCAAATAACCAAGGCCGCGAAAGGTCACGATCGCGATCGGATGCCCGTCGAGTTTTTTACGCAGGCGGTGCACGTAGATTTCGATCGCATCAGGGCTGGCCTCTTCATCAAGGCCAAATACCTGCGCCGCCAGTTGCTCCTTACTCATCACCCGGCCTGGCCGCGCAATCAACGCCTCTAGCACCGCTTGCTCCCGGGAGGTCAACGTGAGTAGCTCATCACCCAAGGCAAAGCGTCGCGTGTCGAGGTCGTAGACCAGTGTCCCGCAGCGCTGCTGGCGCTCGCCGCCCAGTACGCTACGTCGCAATAACGCTTTGACTCGCGCCTCCAGTTCGGAAAGCTCGAAGGGTTTGGCCAAATAGTCATCGGCGCCCAGATTGAGACCATGAACCCGATCTTTGACATCGCTGCGGGCGGTCAGCATCAGCACCGGGAGGTTCTTGCCGCGCGCCCGTAACCGCGCCAGCACTTCAAAGCCGTCCATGCGCGGCAGGCCCACGTCCAGAATCGCAACCGCATATTGCTCAGTGCTCAAGGCCAGGTCAGCGGCCACTCCATCGTGCAAGACGTCAACGGTCAAACCCTGACTTTTCAGAGTCTGAGCAACGCTTTCAGCCAGTTGCAAATGGTCTTCAACGAGAAGAACACGCATCGACGTCTCCAGTTTTTTGGATTTATAAGCGGCGAATTCTACAGCCGAGTTAGCCGCTGTGAAGCATGGAAAAAAATCAGGCGCTGCCGACAGGCCACTGAAAGGTTAGCGAAAGCTTCACCTTCTAGCATTCAGCTACGGTAGGTCACACCTCCCGTAAAACTGAAAAACGCCCCGATGCGTTTTCTAATAAGAACAATAAACGGAGTACTTCATGACGCTGTCTTTGCAGCCTCTGGCCCCCTCGCCTGTTCGTTCCCAACGCCTAAATCCGACCGCCCTTGCTGGTGCGGCCGCACTGGCCGGCTTCAGCCCAATGAGTTTTGCCGACTTCATCGAAGACAGCAGCGCCAGCCTCGAAACCCGCAACATGTACTTCAATCGTGATTTCCGCGACGGCACCAGCGCGCAACAATCCAAGCGCGATGAATGGGCCCAAGGCTTCGTTCTCCGGGTCGAATCAGGCTACACCGCTGGGACTGTTGGCTTTGGTCTGGACGCCATCGGCATGCTCGGACTCAAACTCGACTCCAGCCCTGATCGCACCGGTACCGGCCTGTTACCGACCCATGACGACGGCCGCGCCGCCGGCGAATATTCCAAGGGCGGCCTGACCGGTAAAGTCAAACTCTCTGCCACTGAACTGAAGATCGGCACGCTGATCCCTGAACTACAAACCCTCAGACCCAACGATGGACGCATCCTGCCGCAGTCTTTTGAGGGCGGTATGGTGACGTCAAAGGAATTCAAAAACCTGACCTTCACCGGCGGTCGCCTGGAAAAGGTCAAGGACCGTGACGACACCAGCAGTGAAGACATCGCGCTCAACAACAAGAACAAACGCTTCACCGGCACCGTGACCGGTGAGCATTTCGACATGGCCGGGTTCGATTACAAACTCTCTGACAAGATGGTCGCCAGCTACCACTTCGCCGAACTCAATGAAGTTTATCGCCAACACTTTGTCGGTCTGATTGCCTCGCAGCCTGTAGGACCAGGCACCTTCGGTACTGATTTGCGCCTGGCAGTCAGCAACGATCAAGGTGCCGCACGAGGTGGAGACATCGACAACACCTCGCTCAACGGCATCGTCAGCTATGCCCTCAGCGGCCATAAACTCAGCGCCGGTTACCAGCACATGTCCGGCGACAGTGCGTTCCCGTATATCGATGGCAGCGATCCGTTCCTGGTCAACTTCGTGCAAATCGGCGACTTCGCTGAGGCCAATGAACACTCTTGGCAAGCCCGCTATGACTTTGACTTCGCCAAGCTTGGCGTGCCGGGCTTGACCTTTATGAGCCGCTACATCAGCGGCGATAACGCCAGCGTGACCGGACATAACGGGGAAGGCAAAGAGTGGGAGCGCAACAGCGAAATCAAATACGTGGTACAGAGCGGCACCCTGAAAAACGTCGCCGTGCGCCTGCGCAACGCGACCTACCGTTCAAATTTTGCCCGTGATGCCGATGAAGTGAGGCTGCTGGTCAGCTACACAGTCGCCATTTGGTAAGCGCTTTAAACCACTGGTTCTAAAAACAACAACTCCCCTGGAGACTGACCATGACTTTATCCTTGCGTCGTTTCGCCTTGGCCGCCAGCTGCATGCTGGTCGCCACTCAATTGCTCGCCGCCGAACCCAAACGCCCGGAATGTATCGCCCCTGCCTCCCCCGGCGGCGGCTTTGACCTGACCTGCAAGCTGGTGCAAAGCGCGCTGGTGAACGAAAAGTTGCTCAGCAAACCGATGCGCGTGACCTACATGCCCGGTGGCGTCGGCGCGGTGGCCTATAACGCAGTGGTTGCCCAGCGCCCTGCCGATGGCGGCACGTTGGTTGCGTGGTCCAGCGGATCGTTGTTGAACCTGGCACAAGGCAAATTCGGTCGTTTCGATGAGAACGCGGTGCGCTGGCTGGCCGCGGTTGGGACCAGCTACGGTGCCATCGCGGTTAAAAGTGATTCACCGTACAAAAACCTCAACGATTTGGTCGATGCGCTTAAAAAAGACCCGAGCAAGGTCGTGATTGGTTCTGGGGGCACCGTCGGCAGCCAGGACTGGATGCAAACCGCGTTGATCGCCAAAGCCGCAGGCATCAACCCGCGAGACTTGCGTTATGTCGCCCTGGAAGGCGGCGGTGAAATCGCGACAGCGTTACTCGGCGGCCACATTCAGGTGGGCAGCACGGACATTTCCGACTCCATGCCACACATCCTCAGCGGCGACATGCGCTTGCTTGCAGTGTTCTCCGAGAAACGTCTCGACGATCCGGAAATGAAGAACATTCCTACCGCCAAAGAACAGGGCTACGACATTGTCTGGCCAGTGGTTCGCGGTTTCTACCTAGGGCCAAAAGTCAGCGATGAAGACTACGCCTGGTGGAAAGCCGCGTTCGACAAGCTACTGGTGTCGGAAGACTTCGCCAAATTGCGTGATCAGCGTGAACTGTTCCCTTTCGCCATGACCGGTGAAGAACTGGACGGCTACGTGAAGAAGCAAGTGGCTGACTACAAAATCCTGGCCAAGGAATTTGGCCTGATTCAGTAATCGACTCGTTTGCTATCAGCGGTCGCGCCCGCCACAAAAACGGTGCGACCCAGGAGTTTTTCATGCTCTTACAACGAATTTTCGCCGCAGTCCTGCTGCTGGCCTGCGTCGCCCTGTCGATCATGGCATGGCCTTATCAAGCGGCTTTTTCTTACGAACCAGTCGGACCCAGGGCATTTCCGCTGTTGATGCTCGGCCTAATGATGCTCGGCCTGCTGTACATGTTGATCCGCCCAACCGCCATCGTTCACACCGAAGAAGACCCAAGACTGGACCGCCCCACCCTGATCAAGATCGGGCTGTGCACCGTTCTTCTACTGGTGTTTGCGGGACTGTTCGAACCGCTGGGTTTCATCCTCAGCAGCATCTTGATCGGTATCCCTATGGCCCGGCTGTATGGCGGTCGCTGGATGCCCAGCGTGGTGATCGTGACCCTGATGAGCGTTGGTCTTTACCTGTTGTTCGATAAAGCCATGGACGTTCCGTTGCCACTCGGCCTGCTCGACGTTCTTGAGGATTAAACATGGATACTTTTGCCTATCTGGGCCAAGGCTTCGGCGTTGCGCTGACCCCTTACAATTTGATCACCGCGTTGTGTGGCACCTTGATTGGCACCGTCGTTGGGTTGCTTCCGGGCCTGGGGCCGATCAATGGCGTGGCGTTGCTTATTCCTATTGCATTCGCCCTCGGCCTGCCGCCTGAATCAGCGTTAATTCTGCTGGCGGCGGTGTACCTGGGCTGCGAATACGGCGGCCGGATCAGCTCGATTTTGCTGAACATTCCCGGTGAAGCCTCCACCGTAATGACCACCCTCGACGGTTACCCAATGGCCCGTCAGGGTCTGGCTGGCGTGGCGTTATCGCTGTCGGCATGGAGTTCGTTCATTGGTGCTTTTATCGCCACCTGCGGCATGGTGTTGTTTGCGCCGCTGCTGGCGAAATGGGCGATTGCCTTCGGCCCGGCGGAATATTTCGTGCTGATGGTGTTCGCGATTGTCTGCCTCGGCGGCATGGCCGGTGATCGTCCGTTGAAAACGTTTATTGCCGCGCTGATTGGTTTGTTTCTGTCCTCCGTCGGCATTGATGCCAATAGCGGCGTCTACCGCTTTACCGGTGACAACATTCACCTGACTGACGGCATCCAGTTCGTGGTGCTGGTGCTTGGCCTGTTCTCCATTAGCGAAATTCTGTTGCTGCTGGAAAAAACCCATCGTGGTCAGGAAGCGGTGAAAGCCACGGGCCGGATGATGTTTAACTTCAAGGAAGCCAGTTCGGTGTTCGTGGTGAACATTCGCTGCGGCTTACTTGGTTTCATCATGGGCGTGCTGCCGGGCGCCGGCGCGACGTTGGCCAGTGCCGTGGCCTACATGACCGAGAAACGTCTGGCAGGCACCACCGGTAAATTCGGTCAGGGCGACATGCGCGGCCTCGCGGCGCCGGAAACTGCCATCGGTGCCTCCGCCTGTGGTGCGTTGGTACCCATGCTGACCTTGGGCGTTCCGGGTTCGGGGACCACGGCGGTGATGATCGGCGCATTGTCGCTGTACAACATCACACCGGGCCCGCTGCTGTTTCAACAACAACCGGACATCGTGTGGGGCCTGATCGCCTCATTGTTCGTCGCCAACGTCATGCTGGTCATCCTCAACATCCCGATGATCCGCATCTTCACCCGCATTTTAGCCGTGCCGAACTGGGCGCTGGTGCCGGTGATCGCGATCATCACTGCGATCGGCGTTTATGCCGTGCACGCCACCACGTTCGACCTGTTCCTGATGGTCGGCATCGGCATCTTCGGCTACATCCTGCGCAAACTGGATTTCCCACTGTCGCCGGTGCTGCTGGGCTTCATTCTCGGTGGCTTGATGGAGCAGAACCTGCGCCGTGCGTTGTCGATATCCAACGGCGCACTGGAAATCCTCTGGTCCAGCCCGATCACCTTCGGGGTGTGGGTGCTGACCGCGATTATGTTGCTGATGCCGCTGCTGCGCATCTGGCGTAAACGCACTGTGCAACGTCGCGCCGTGGCTGATGTTTGATCGTCCGTTAAAAACCTGGTGGGGAACGCCGCTGGTTGGCCTGTTAGGCGGTTACCTCGCCAGTCAGGTCGGCTGGCCGCTGCCATGGATGGTCGGTTCGCTACTGGCGATCATCCTCGTGCGCTGCCTGACGCCTTGGCAATTGGCGGAAATCCCCGGCGGCCGTAAAGTCGGCCAGTGGATTGTCGGCATTGGCATCGGCCTGCACTTCACGCCGGTGGTGATTGAACAGGTGCTGTCGAACTTCGGCCTGATCTTCTTTGGCGCCTTGGTGACCAGCGTTTCCAGCGTGGTCGGCGTGTGGTTGATGCGCCGCACCGGTGAAGACCGTGCGACGGCGTTTTTCTCCAGCATGCCCGGCGGCTCAGGGGAGATGGTTAACCTGGGTGCTCGCAACGGGGCCATTCTCAGCAGCGTCGCCGCAGGTCAAAGTTTGCGGGTGTTGATGGTGGTGTTGTGCGTGCCCGCGCTGTTCAAATACTTCATGGGCGACGGCGCACCCGTGCTGACCCCAGTCACCGTCGATTGGCGCTGGCTACTGGTGTTGTTTCCGGCGGGCGGGTTGTTGGCCTGGGGTTGGCAGCGATTAAAGCAGCCAAACCCATGGCTGTTCGGCCCACTGCTGCTCAGCGCGGTCGTGAGCATCAGCATGAACCTGCACATCGGTTTGCCCCATGGCGGCAGTCAGGTTGGGCAATGGTTGATTGGTAGCGGATTGGGTTGTCACTTCAATCGCTCATTCTTCCGGCGTGCGCCCTCGTTCATCGGCAGAACGTTGCTGGGGACGGCGTTGACCATGCTAATCGCCGCGCTCGCCGCTGTGGGATTGAGCGCGCTGACGCATTTGGATTTGCGTTCACTGACCTTGGGCATGATGCCGGGCGGCATCGCCGAAATGAGCCTGACGGCAGAGGTGCTGCAGCTGTCGGTGCCGCTGGTGACGGCAATGCAGGTGATGCGGTTGTTGTTTGTGCTATTTCTCGCCGAACCATTGTTTCGGCACTGGGATAAGCGGCCTGAGTGAGACCGAACTGGCCCCTTCGCGAACAAGTTCGCTCCCACCGGGCTTCGGGTGCCCCAATATTGGGAGCCACATAAATCTCGGTGGGAGCGAACTTGTTCGCGAAGAAGCTGACACGGTGAACCTGCTAAAACACCGTTCAAACCACCGGCAGCTTCCAATCAATCGGGCTCAATCCATTCTGCTGCAGGTACTTATTGGTCCGGCCAAAGTGCCCATTCCCCAAAAAACCTTTATAGGCTGACAGCGGTGACGGGTGCACCGAAGTCAACACCAAGTGCTTGGTGGCATCGATCAGCTTCTGTTTACTTTGCGCATGGGCGCCCCACAGCAAAAACACCAGATGCGGCTGATGCTCGCTGACTGTCTCAATGACCTTATCGGTAAAATGCTGCCAGCCCTTTTTTGCGTGTGAAGCGGCGTTGGCGCGCTCTACGGTCAGGGTAGTGTTGAGCAGCAACACGCCTTGGTCAGCCCAGGATTGCAGGTAACCGTGATTGGCGATGTCGATGTTCAGATCACGTTTCAACTCTTTATAGATGTTGACCAGCGAAGGCGGTGTCGGCACGCCCGGCTGCACTGAGAAGCACAATCCATGGGCCTGGCCGGGACCGTGATACGGGTCTTGGCCGAGGATCACTACCTTGACCTTGTCCAGCGGGGTCGAATTCAGCGCATTGAAAATCATTGGCCCTGGTGGATAGATTTCCTTGCCGGCCGCATGCTCCTGACGCAAGAACGCGCGCAGTTCATTCATGTACGGCTGCTCAAATTCGTCACGCAGTGCGTGCTTCCAGCCGGGTTCGAGTTTGATTCGGTCGTCGCTTGTCATGGCACACCTGCAGAAAACAATGCGCGGACACTAGGAAAGCTCGCCCGCGATGTCAATTCCATCGAGCAGAAAGCGCCGTTTTCTACGATTTTTTTCAAATCGCCGTTTGCAACTAGCCGCGCACGGGGGTATCACAGAGCTAATGGATAGTTGCCCCGCCCCCGAGAGGTCATGATGAATCTGCAATTTGAAGAACTCCCCGCCCAAGACGGCGCGCGCATTGGTATTGCCAGTCTGGATGCGGAAAAATCCCTGAACGCGCTGTCTCTGCCAATGATTAAAGCGCTGGCTGATCGTCTTGAAGCATGGGCCAGCGATCCGCAGATCGTCTGTGTGCTGCTGCGCGGTAACGGCGGCAAAGCGTTTTGTGCGGGGGGTGACGTGCTCGGTCTGGTGGAAGCCTGTCGAGCCCATCCCGGAGAAGTCCCGCCACTGGCTGCGCATTTTTTCGCTGCGGAATACCGCCTCGATTACCAACTGCATACCTACCCTAAACCGCTTATCTGCTGGGGTCATGGTTATGTGCTTGGCGGTGGCATGGGCTTATTGCAAGGCGCGAACATTCGCATCGTGACCCCCAGCAGCCGCTTGGCGATGCCGGAAATCAGTATTGGCTTGTTCCCGGACGTTGGCGCCAGCTGGTTCTTGTCGCGGCTGCCGGGTAAGTTGGGCCTGTTCCTGGGCCTGACCGGAGCACACATCAATGCACGTGATGCACTGGACCTGGATTTAGCCGATCGCTTTCTGCTGGATGAGCAACAAGAGGAATTGGTCGAAGGCTTGTTGCAATTGAACTGGCAGGAGCAAACCTCGGTGCAACTCAATAGTTTGCTCAAAGCGCTGCAACAGGAAGCCCTTGAGCAAATGCCCGAAGCCCAGTGGTTGCCGCGTCGTGGGCAGATCGATGAGCTGCTAGACGTCGCCGACCTGCCCTCCGCCTGGCGCGCGATCACTCAGTTGCACCCACAAGACGACTTTTTGCTCAGTCGCGCAGCGAAAACC
>NZ_JAMFRV010000747.1 GCF_026224925.1 Pseudomonas sp.
GCATCGCGAAGGCTGGCTGGAACACGGAGTCATCAACGAAAAGCGCAAAAGCATCACATGTCCCCTGCATTTTCCGTCTTCAGCCCGGAAACCGGAGACCAGTTGAGTGGGCCTCCGTGCAGTAATCTCTTAGTAAAACGGCTCACATAACCCCTTGGTCAGCAAGGACACCCATAACTGTGGTTTTTGGCGAGTCTATGATCGCGTCACTTTTTGATTTGCAGACCCGTCTTCAGTCGGATCACCATTTTGAGATTCAAGCTAGATCATCGAAGCACTCTATAGATCTCAGAAACTACCTGCATCGTTGCGTCTTCGATCGTTCCTTCATTACGGCATAACACCCAGCCGTGATCTGCAATCGCTCGCTCGAACGCCTTGGTACAAGCGACATGTTCTTCCAGCTTATGGACCACAGTACTGCTCAGCCCACGCCGTCGTGCCGCTGCCCTCGCCCATGAAATATCAGGGGCGGTGACAACCCCGACATGCAGGTCTGGCACTCGCACGTTTCGATCAATATTTAACTGTAGAATCTCTGCAAACGGGATTATCCGGCGAAACGCCGCATCAGACGGGTACCAGCGATCGATCAAGATGATGCTGCCTGGTGGCTGTTTAGCCAGCACGTGCCGGGAAATCCAGTTACGGCTATCAGCAAAGCGCTCACAAACCCCCAACTCCAAATCCCGGGTGGGATTTCTGACGAGTTTGTTAACGAGGGCCATTGTTTCACCCCTATAAGGATCGCTTTTTTTCTCGCAAAGTCGGATCACCTTCCTGTTGTCTGCCCTCAGTACTTTCGTAATGGCCTCCAACAGTGTGGTTTTGCCGGTTCCTTTGGGCCCATCTAAAGAAACAAACAGCGGACGATTCATTCTTCACATAACGATTGATATACGGTGAGTGGAGGGATCTGATGAACAGACATTGATGAGCATTCTAACCTGGTTTCTGGCTAACGAGCCTCAACATCTAGGGTTACAGCCGCTTATGAACATCGGTCATCGCCCATAAGTTGAATACTGTATTGCGGTTGTGAGTGTTGCCTCTGCTTGTTCGACCATGCAGGTGTCCGTCTGCACGACTTAACATTCGTCATCGGATTGAGAAACCAAAGCCAGCGAAATTAGCTAAATGCACTATTTGAGCTGAGCAAAGCCACTCTCCGTTACTCGGAACGTTTCCTGGCTGCACCCGGGCGTTACGGTGGCTTTCTCTATTCAAGGAACCAAAGCCGTGAGTGAGATGGTAGCTAATGAACAATGCGATGTTGGATTCGTTACCTACACGACTTGGCAGCCCGGTGTGAAACTGGAGCGGCTTTTCTAGGGCCGGAGAAAACAAGAACGTCAAGATAGAAACGGGATGCGGCTGCTGAGGAAGTCGATCAGCACTCGAAGTTTAGGAGCCACCGATCGACCGGAAGGCCACAGTAAATTGAAGGTGCTGGACTCATGGGTGTATTGATCCAATACCGCGATCAGTTCTCCGCTGGCAAGCGCTTCTCTCACCACGAAGTCCGCAGCGTAAGTAATCCCCAACCCATGGAGAGCAAAACAAAATCGCCCCTCGACTGTGCTGCAAATGATCGATCGGGGAAGCTCTACCTCCGGCTCATCCTGGTCTTTACGCAAGACCCAGCTTTGCAGCTTTCCCGTTCGCGGAAAGCGAAAATGGATACAACTGTGATTGATCAAATCGCTAGGTCGTTGCGGTGTTCCATGTTCAGCAAAATAGGCCGGTGAGCCCACGGCAATCATCCGATAACTGCCTAAACAGCGTGCTGACAAGTTGGAGTCCTTGGGTGCCCCGCTGCGAACTACGGCATCGAATCCGTCATTGATGACATCAACCAGCCGGTCACTGAACTCCAGATCCAACTGAATATCCTTGTACTGTAGTTGAAACTCGGCGAACACCGGCAGGAAAAGTTTTCCTATCATCGGCAGGCTGACTCTCAAAGCGCCACGAGGAGCAGATGATGTTTGTCGTAATTCGTCACCCGCTGCCTCCAGCTCCGCCAGAACTCGTCTGCAGCGGTCTAGGTATCGTGCGCCTTCGGCCGTCAGGGTGATGGTGCGAGTACTGCGATGAAACAGTCGCACCTCCAGTTTCTCCTCAAGGCGGGAAATACTTTTGCTGACGGCGGACGCGGAAATACCAAGGGCTCCGCCCGCCGCCACGAAACTACGCATTTCAGCGGCCTGAACAAACACGCCGATTGCACTCAAACTTTCCATTAACTCTCAACTCATGACTGCGGAGTCGTTTATGTAGGGACATCCTGCCTGTTTTTCGACGGGCGTTGCTCCGCTAGGGTACTGGCCACTGACCTGTATCGGGTGCGCCCCAGGAAAAACTCTTATGAAAACTGCTGTCGATCCTATTTTGCTCACGCTTGCCACTGCGCTAGAAGATAACCGATTTCGTCTGATGATTGACGCTGATGTCGATCAATTCCAAAACCTGCTTTCCGAAGACGTGATCTACGTCCACTCGAGCGGCTTCACCGACGACAAAACCAGCTACATGGAAAAATTCCGTAACGCAGCGTTCGTCTATCACAGCACCGAACAGCTGATAGACCATGTCAGCGCGTTGGGAAACGATGCTTTTATGGCCACTGGCAGTGTTCGAATGGACGCGACAGTCGGAGGGGTACTTAAGCATCTTCATACTCAGTTTCTAGTTGTGTGGCGCAAAGAGTCAGGGACATGGCGCCTCATCGGTCACCAAACCACCTCACTTCCTCAACGGTGATTCAATCGCCCCACACAGTCTTCTTTCACCAAGAGGAAAGCGTATGAACCCCTCTCCCGCACTCCCCGCTGCACTGGCAAATCATCCGGGATTTAGCCGAGTTTTTCGTCCAGGTCATCTAAGTATTGGTTTCACCGCCCCGTTGGAGGGTTATCCCGACAGCCCCGGCCCCACGATGGCCAATCACGCGGCTATGGCAAAGTTGGCCGACGACGTCGGTATTGCGGCCTTATGGCTGCGCGATGTTCCATTTTACGACCCATCTTTTGGTGATGTCGGTCAGATTCTGGACCCGATGGTCTATGCCGGATGGTTGAGCGCTGTTACGCGCAACATCGCCATTGGTACTGCCGGAATTGTGGCTCCTCTGCGCGATCCTTTGATCGTTGCCAAGCAAGCAGCCAGCATCGACCAACTGCTTAATGGACGCTTCTTGCTAGGCCTGGCCTCTGGAGACCGGCCTGGTGAATACCCTGCCTTCGGACATGAATTCAGTCAACGCGCGGAGCGTTTCCGTGAGGCGCTGGAAATCATCCATACCGTCAGTGAGAATCCGTTCCCCAGCTACCGTTCCAAGCTTCACGGCAGCATGAATGGTGGTCTGGACTTAGTTCCGAAGCCTGTGGCGAAGCGGTTTCCGTTTATTGCTACCGGCCGTGCAGGCCAAACACTGGACTGGCTCGCCGCCAATGTAGACGCATGGATTTGGCACGGTTTTGATCCTCAAGGCATGACCGATGTGATCCCCTTGTGGCGCGAAGCGTACGCTGAACACGGCTTCAAACCGTACGGCTACGGTTGCTGGTTTGATCTTGATACCAATCCTGATGCGCCCATCGAGCGTGGCCAAGTGCTGCGCGGTGGACGCCATGCCATCATCGAACTATTGCAGGCCCAACAAGAGGCCGGCGTTTCCCATGTAGTGCTGAATTTAAAGCCAACTCGCCGCGCACCGGAAGATATTTTTGAGGAACTGGGCCGGCATGTTTTGCCACTATTCCCCGCGCACACCCCAACGTTCCGCGAGTCAGCCCGATGAAGCCGGTCAATGCTGTCGGCTTCATCGTTCTGGGGTTGTTCGGGTTGTATACCCTGGAGTTCGGGGTGGTCGGCATTTTGCCAATGGTTATGGAGCGTTTCGCTGTCTCTACGTCCCATGCGGGCTTGCTGATGGGTATGTTTGCGTTAACGGTCGCAGCGCTGGGCCCTGGGTTGGTGTTGCTGTCGTCGCGGTTACATCACAAAAAAATATTGGTGGTTAGTCTGAGCGTATTTACGCTCAGCAGCCTGTTTTCCGGGTTTACCCATGACTTTAACGTCCTGTTGACTTGTCGCATGATCGCCGCAGTTTTCCATCCGATGTTCTATACCGCAGCACTGGCCTCGGCCATCGCCCTTTATCCGCCAGAACGTTCTGCTCATGCAGTTTCCCGTGCTGTGATTGGCACTACGTTAGGGCTGATTTTGGGTGTGCCCGCCATGACGTGGTTCGCCTACACCTTTAGTTACGAAGCCGCGTGGTTGTTCTGTGCCGGGTTGTGTTTTTTGGCGGGTCTCGGCTTGCTGATGTTATTGCCTCCATCGGCACCCAGGGAGCTGCTTAGCCACAGCGAACAACTGTCGATCCTGCGCAAACCAGCGCTATGGCTAAACCTGACTGCAGCCATATTTATATTTACCGCTTTGTTTTCGGTCTACAGCTACGCCTCTGAGTATTTGCAACGCCAAGTGGGTTTGAGCCCCCATGCAGTCGGTTTGCTGCTGGTTGTATTTGGTATCGGCGGCATTGTATCCAACCTTTGGCTCGGTCGACTGCTCGATAGTCATCTGGTTCGTACAACGTTTCTGCAACCGCTGGCACTCGCGATTGCTTATCTGTTGCTCTACACACTAGCCAGTCCTTGGCTGCCGGGAATGACACTGATCATGCTGGTCTGGGGCGCGGCGCATACCTGTGGGCTGGTCAGCAGCCAAGTTTGGCTGAGTTCGGTCTCGCGAGAAGCGCCCGATTTTGCCACCAGTCTCTTTATCACAGCAGCGAACATCGGCGTGCTCTTGGGTTCCAGTGCCGGCGGTTGGGCAATCAACCGCTTAGGACTGACGGGCGCTGTCTGGTCCGGCGTAGTGTTCTGCGTGTTGGCAATGCTGATGGTGGCAATCAAAGTCGTCATTTATGGCAGCAGACTCGAAGTTCAAGTCGCCAGAGTCTCAGCAACGTGAGCACTTGCGGAGGTGTACATCAATTCCTACAAGCCGCTGATGGGCAGAAAATCTCATGAGTAATGTGAATATGGCTGAACGGCCAGAAATTCTTGATCTGTTTGAGCAGTTTCTCAGCGGTTGGGCAATCGGAGACCCGGTTAGTCTCGCGAGCGTTTGCACTCCCTCAGCTGCCTTGATCAGCAGTGCCCATGGCAGCATCAACGGCGCTACGGCCTTGGCTGAGGTACTCGCCATGGACTGGTTGCGAGGGCAAGAAGCACAGATCAACTCAACAAACCATTACGTCGCTGTCGACAACAAGAACGCAGTTTTAGGCGCGTATCTGTATGGACAGATCACGACGTCCGAACCGGTACCCAAGCAGCTGTTGTTTGGCGCCTTGGTAGTAGCTGACCTTATAGCTACGGACAAAGGATGGTTATTCACCCAACTGCACCTGACTGTCACTTGGCTGGAAGGAGATCGCGAGCTCGCCATAGCCTGGACTCCTCCACGCCCACGTCGTCTTTGGGAGGTGGGTGATGATGCTCCGCACCTGGTCAACGAGTTGGACTCACCATGGGCACGCCTGCCTGGTGCCAAGGTGGTGGGCTCCGCTCAAGACCAGGTCGGCGAAGTGTTCATGCGTTACATCTGGGCAATGGATCAAGCGGATTTCGGACAAATGCGTGGAACTTTGGCGCGCGATATAGCCGGCGCATTTCCACCTATTGGTGATCTGACAGGTCGCAATGAGGTCATGGGCCAACTGAAGAACTTCCGCCAGCCTTGGCCGTGGATGCAACATTTTTGCGTGCCGCTGAGCATCGAGATTAACGACGATCGAGCCACGATGTTGCTGGGTCGGGTTATCGCTCAACGCCCGGTCACCGATGAGGATTTTCCACTCTTTGGCGCCCACTACCGTATCCAGCTTCGTAAGGATGAGGGGCAATGGCTAATCTTCTGGTTTGAGTACATCGAAGGTTGGATCACCGCCCCTTCCGGCGTTTGAGCTTTTTTCTATTTTCCACATTTCAGGATATTCCAATGAAACACGTTCCAATGATCACCCTCAACGATGGCGTCCATATCCCGCAATTAGGGCTGGGTGTTTGGCAATTGGATGATGCGCAAGCCTACGAGTCGTCAAAAGCGGCGCTCCAAGCCGGCAACCGGCATATCGATACCGCGATGATTTACGGTATGAGGCTGGCGTGGGTCGCGCAGTTGCTGAAAGCGAAATTTCTCGCGACGAAATTTTCATCACCACCAAATTATGGAATGCCGACCATGGCTTCGATAAGACATTGCATGCATTTGACGAAAGCCTAAAGCGCATGGGACTGCAGACACTGGATATGTACCTAATTCATTGGTCGCTGCCGATGAAGGGAGCTTACGTCGAGAGCTGGAAAGCGCTGACACGTCTGCGCGAGGAAGGTCGTGTGGGATCCATCGGGGTGTCCAACTTTCATCAAGAGCATTTGCAACGCATCGTAGATGAAACGGGTGTAACACCATCCGTAAATCAAATCGAAATGCACCCGGACTTTGCACAGATTCGTCTTGGGCCTTCGCCTGACACATTCGACATGGGCGCTTAATTCTTTCAACTCCTAAAATAGAGGCTTACATGACTAGTCCAAGAACTTATGTCATCACCGGTACCGCGTCTGGTATAGGCCGCACGACAAGACAGTTACTCGAATCTCAAGGCCACCGCATCATCGGTGTTGATTTACGAGATGCAGAAATCATTACCGATCTTTCCACCCTTGAGGGTCGCCGGGTACTGATCGAACAAGCCACGCAGCTTAGTGACGGTGTTGTAGATGGCGTGCTAGCAGTTGCCGGTGTAGATATTGCGGGCCCTGCCACAGTCGCAATCAACTACTACGGGGCACTGGCAACACTGGTGGGTTTACGCCCTCTTCTGCTGAAATCAAAAGAGCCCCGCGCCGTTGCCGTTTCGTCCATCGTTGGTGTCCACCCTTTCGACCCGGAACTGGTGGAGGCCATGCTTGACGGTACAGAAACCCAAGCGTTGGCCCGTGCCGAAGAAGCACCTTTCGCTTATGCCAGCACCAAGCAGGCATTGTCGCGCTGGATCCGTCGAGTCGCTGCCAGTGAAGAGTGGGCCGGAGCTGGCATTCCCTTGAACGCCATTTCGCCGGGGCTGGTTAAGACCGAGTTGCTGTCGCGGTTGTTTGAGGACCAGGCTACGAAAGACCGCATTAACCTCGGGTGCCCAATGCCGTTGAAAGGTCCTTTCGAGCCTATAGCAGCGGCAGAGTTACTGGCGTTTTTGGCCAGTGAAAAGAATGGCCATATGACAGGGCAAATGATCTATATCGACGGCGGTGCAGACGTCATGCTTCGCGGGGATTCAGTGTGGTAACTCGATAACTCTTGCGCCTGGTTCGCCGGGCATAATCTTTCATTAGTTCTGATCGATCATGCTTTCAAGTCGATCAATATCGCTACGCAACAGACCAATCATTTGCGCGATACCACCCGTTCCTGATGCATCACGCTCAGCTATCAACCCCTCCAAGGCCACCGCAGCTAACTGGCTGGCAAGCTGTCCAGGGGTCAGATCGCTGGTCTTTTCGCCATGGGGATACCAAAACGCGACCCAGTTACATACTCCCAGCAAGGAAAAAGCAGCTAACTCTTCGTTTACCGCGCGGCAAGAACCTTCGCGGATCGACTGTGTTACCAAGTCTGTCAGTGCCGCC
>NZ_JAMFRV010000748.1 GCF_026224925.1 Pseudomonas sp.
CTTCGCGAACAAGTTCGCTCCCACTGGGGATATGCAATTTTCGGTGGGAGCGAACTTGTTCGCGAAGAAAACGACTCGGTCAACCTGACCTAAACCCAAAAAAAACGCCGCCAGCCCAAAAGCTGACGGCGTTCTTTTTACCGCACGGGCTTACACCGTGTGCAGATACCAGTTGTACTCGAGGTCGGAGATGGAATGTTCGAACTCTTCCAGCTCACTTTCCTTACAGGCGACGAAGATATCGATGTATTTCGGGTCGATATAACGCGCCATGATTTCACTGTCGTCGAGCTCGCGCAGGGCATCACGCAAGTTGTTGGGCAGGCTTTGTTCGTTCTGCTCGTAGGAATTGCCTTCCACCGGGGCGCCTGGCTCGATCTTGTTGGTCAAGCCGTGGTGCACGCCCGCCAGCACAGAGGCCAGCAGCAAGTATGGGTTGGCATCGGCACCGGCTACCCGGTGTTCGATACGTACGGAGTCTGGTGTTCCGGTCGGAACGCGCAAGGCGACGGTCCGGTTGTCCAGGCCCCAGCATGGTGAGTTAGGCACATAAAACTGTGCGCCAAAACGACGGTAGGAGTTGACGTTCGGGCATAAGAACGCCATCGACGCCGGTAGGGTCTCGAGCACACCGCCGATCGCGTGGCGTAACGCGGCGTTCTGCTCGGGATCCTCGCTGGTGAATATGTTTTTGCCATCGCGATCAAGAATCGAGATGTGGACGTGTAGACCATTACCTGCCTGACCCGGATAGGGTTTGGCCATAAAGGTCGAATCCATTTCGTGGTCGTAAGCGATGTTCTTGATCAACCGCTTAAGCAGTACCGCGTAGTCGCACGCTTTGATCGGGTCGGCGACATGATGCAGGTTCACTTCGAACTGCGCCGGGGCACTTTCCTTAACGATAGCGTCAGCCGGGATGCCTTGCTCTTTGGCACCTTCCAGAACGTCCTGGAGGCAATCAACGTATTCGTCGAGGTCGTCGATCAGGTAAACCTGAGTCGAATGTGGGCGTTTACCAGAGATTGGTGAGCGCGGTGGCTGGGGACGACCGTTCACGTTCTCCTGATCGATCAGGTAGAACTCAAGTTCGAATGCGGCACAAATAGTCAGGCCCATTTCATCGAACTTGCTGACAACCTGGCGCAGCACTTCACGCGGGTCGGCAAAGAAGGGTTCGCCTTCGATTTCGTGCATGGTCATTAGCAATTGCGCGGTAGGGCGCTTTTGCCAAGGTTCATTACACAGAGTGCCGGGGATCGGATAACAGATTCGGTCAGCGTCACCGATGTCCAGACCAAGGCCGGTACTTTCTACCGTCGAGCCATTGATATCCAGGGCAAACAATGAAGCCGGCAAGTTAATGCCTTTCTCGTAAACCTTATGGAGGCTGGTGCGTTCTATGCGCTTACCGCGCACCACACCATTCATATCTGCAATCAGAAGGTCGACGTACAGAACCTCAGGATGTTCCTTAAGGAACGCGTTCGCTTCGTTAAGCTGAACGGCACGCGGGGGTACCGACATGATGAAGCACCTTTGTTGTTAAAAATATCAATCATTGATCTTTTCAGGATTCAGTCAATCTGAAAGCCATGATGAAGTCAAGAGAGCCTTGTTTTGCCCCAAAAAAGCACTGTAGGGGGCTTTTTGCGGCAATTTAGGGCAAAAAAAACGCATCTGAGGGCTTGGGACCTACCCGCTAGAGCAGGCTGTGTTCTATTTTTTACGGGGGTGTTGTGTAAAAAAATGAACAAGGCTAAGCTCGATTGCAACCCAAAACAGCAATAATACCGGGGGTCCCATGTCTCGCCTGCCGTTAATCGGCGTGACCGCCTGCACCAAGCAGATCGGTCTGCACAGTTACCACATCAGTGGGGATAAGTACGTTAGAGCAGTCGCTGTTGCTGCCAAGGGCTTACCACTGATACTGCCTTCACTGGCTGAGCTGCTTGATCCCGCCGAACTTCTTTCCAGTCTTGATGGGCTCCTGTTTACCGGGTCGCCCTCCAATGTCGAACCCTATTACTACGGCGGCCCAGCCAGTTTGCCTGGCACTGCTCATGATCCCGAACGCGACCGCACCACCTTACCGCTGATCCGTGCTGCCGTAGCGGCGGGCGTGCCGGTACTCGGCATATGCCGGGGCTTTCAGGAGATGAACGTAGCGTTTGGCGGCAGTTTGCACCAGCACGTTCACGAAGTTGGAACGTTCATGGACCACCGTGAGCAAAGCAACGAACCTATCGAGGTTCAATATGGGCCCAGCCACACCATGCATATCCAACCAGGCGGCGTGCTGGCGGGCCTCGGCTTGCCAAGTGAGATCGAGGTTAACTCGATTCACGGTCAGGGCGTTGAACGGCTGGCCCCTGGTTTGCGCATCGAGGCACTGGCGCCCGATGGGCTGATTGAAGCGATTTCAGTTGAGACGGGCGCAGGTTTTGCTTTAGGTGTGCAATGGCACCCGGAGTGGCAAGTCACCTCCAACCCGCATTATCTGGCGATTTTCCAAGCGTTCGGCGATGCCTGTCGAACGCGAGCAGCACACCGCGACGCAGATGCGTCGAAAACCGCCTGAGCGCACAACGGCGCACAGGTTCTACCTCCTGAGGTATTTATGAGTAGCAACCTCGATCAGCTCACGGATTGGTTGAAAGAGCACAAGATCACCGAAGTTGAATGCATGATCAGCGACCTCACCGGGATCACCCGCGGCAAGATTTCACCCACCAACAAATTCATTGCCGAAAAAGGCATGCGCCTCCCCGAGAGTGTGTTGTTGCAGACGGTCACCGGCGACTATGTCGAGGATGACATCTACTACGAACTGCTGGACCCGGCGGACATCGACATGATCTGCCGTCCGGATCAGAACGCAGTATTCCTTGTGCCGTGGGCCATAGAGCCCACCGCCCAGGTGATTCACGACACCTACGACAAACAAGGCAACCCCATCGAGTTGTCGCCCCGCAACGTCTTGAAGAAGGTCCTGAGGCTCTATGCCGACAAGGGCTGGCAGCCCATCGTGGCGCCAGAGATGGAGTTTTACCTGACCAAACGCTGCGAAGACCCGGATTTTCCGCTGCAGCCACCGATTGGTCGCTCTGGTCGCCCGGAAACCGGGCGTCAATCCTTCTCTATAGAAGCCGCCAACGAATTCGATCCGCTGTTTGAGGATGTCTACGACTGGTGTGAGCTGCAGAACCTCGACCTCGACACGTTAATTCACGAAGACGGCACCGCACAGATGGAAATCAACTTCCGTCACGGTGACGCATTGTCGCTGGCTGACCAGATTCTGGTGTTCAAACGGACCATGCGCGAGGCCGCGCTCAAGCACGATGTGGCTGCGACGTTCATGGCCAAACCGATGACCGGCGAGCCCGGTAGCGCGATGCACTTGCACCAGAACGTGATTGACATCGCCACGGGCAAAAACATCTTTTCCAACGAAGACGGGACGATGAGCGAATTGTTCCTGTGCCATATCGGTGGCCTGCAAAAATTCATTCCCGAGTTGCTGCCGTTGTTCGCACCGAACGTCAATTCGTTTCGGCGCTTCCTGCCTGACACCTCGGCACCGGTAAACGTGGAGTGGGGCGAAGAGAACCGTACCGTTGGTTTGCGCGTGCCAGACGCAGGCCCGCAAAACCGTCGCGTGGAAAACCGTCTGCCGGGCGCCGATGCCAACCCGTACCTGGCGATTGCCGCCAGCCTGCTGTGTGGATTTATCGGCATGGTCGAAGCGATCAACCCCAGCGCGCCCGTGGTCGGCCGTGGTTATGAGCGGCGCAATTTACGTCTGCCATTGACCATCGAAGATGCGCTGGAGCGGATGGAAAACAGTAAGACCATCGAGAAATACCTCGGCAAGAAATTCATCGTCGGTTACGTCGCGGTCAAGCGCGCCGAACACGAGAATTTCAAGCGCGTGATCAGCTCATGGGAACGTGAGTTCCTGCTGTTCGCGGTCTGATACATACGGAGAAAAGCGGTATGAGCAGCAACACGACACAAACGCGCGAATGGCAGGCCTTGAGCCGCGATCACCACTTGGCGCCGTTCAGCGACTACAAGCAACTGCAGGAAAAAGGCCCACGCATTATTACTCGCGCGCAGGGCGTTTACCTGTGGGACAGCGAAGGCCACAAGATCCTCGATGGCATGGCCGGCCTTTGGTGCGTCGCCATCGGTTATGGCCGTGAAGAACTGGCTGATGCTGCCAGCAAACAGATGCGTGAGCTGCCCTATTACAACCTGTTTTTTCAGACCGCTCACCCGCCGGTGCTGGAGCTGGCCAAGGCCATTTCCGACATCGCGCCGCAAGGCATGAACCATGTGTTTTTCACTGGCTCTGGTTCTGAAGGCAACGACACCATGTTGCGCATGGTTCGTCATTACTGGGCGATCAAGGGCCAGCCGAAAAAGAAAATTATTATCAGCCGGGTCAACGGTTATCACGGTTCTACCGTGGCCGGAGCCAGTTTGGGCGGTATGACCTACATGCATGAGCAGGGCGATTTACCGATCCCCGGCATCGTCCACATTCCGCAGCCGTATTGGTTCGGCGAAGGCGGCGACATGACCCCGGACGCTTTCGGAGTCTGGGCTGCCGAACAACTGGAAGCGAAGATTCTAGAGCTGGGCGTCGACAACGTGGGGGCCTTTATTGCCGAGCCGATTCAAGGTGCGGGCGGGGTGATTGTTCCGCCCGATAGCTACTGGCCGAAGATCAAAGAGATCCTCGCCAAGTACGACATCCTGTTTGTCGCGGACGAAGTGATCTGCGGGTTTGGTCGCACCGGTGAGTGGTTCGGCTCCGATTACTACGACCTCAAGCCCGACATGATGACCATCGCTAAGGGCCTGACATCGGGTTACATCCCCATGGGTGGCCTGATCGTGCGTGATGAAGTGGTCAAGGTGCTCAATGAAGGCGGTGATTTCAACCACGGCTTCACCTATTCCGGGCACCCGGTGGCGGCTGCGGTCGCGCTGGAAAACATCCGAATCCTGCGCGATGAAAAAATCGTCGAGCGGGTAAAGACCGAAACGGCACCTTATTTGCAAAAGCGTTTACGTGAACTCAATGATCATCCGCTGGTGGGTGAAGTTCGCGGCGTCGGGCTGCTGGGGGCGATCGAGTTGGTGAAAGACAAGTCCACTCGCGAGCGTTATGTCGGCAAAGGTGCGGGAATGATCTGTCGAACCTTCTGCTTTGATAACGGCCTGATCATGCGTGCGGTGGGCGACACGATGATTATTTCGCCACCGTTGGTGATTAGCTTTGCTGAAATTGACGAACTGATCGACAAGGCGCGCGCCTGTCTTGACCTGACGTTGCAAGCACTACAAAACTAGGTATTCGCTACACGCATTAAAAACGAATAAGGCGGGCCCAGTGGTCTTGTAAGCCCGCCCAGGATATTGCCAGACTAACGACTGTTTCAGCTGTATCCGTCACTGCTACCCAACCGTTAGCGTTTAAACAATGGAGCTCCACGCATGAAATTATTTGGCAAGACCCTTCTCGCCTTGTCCCTGATGGGTGTCGTGGCCGCAGCTGTTCAGGCCGACGATAAAGTACTGCACGTTTACAACTGGTCCGATTACATCGCTCCAGACACCATCGAGAAATTTACAGCAGAGACAGGTATCAAAGTCGTCTACGACGTCTTTGACAGTAACGAAACGCTGGAAGCCAAGTTGCTGGCTGGCAAGTCGGGTTACGACGTTGTAGTGCCGTCCAACAACTTCCTCGCCAAGCAGATCAAGGCTGGCGTGTACCTGGAACTGGACAAGTCCAAACTGCCGAACTGGAAAAATCTCAATGAGAAATTGCTGGCGACTGTCGGCAAAGCCAGTGACCCAGGTAACAAGCATGCCTTCCCGTACATGTGGGGCTCCATCGGCATCGGCTACAACGCCGAAAAAGTCAAAGCCGCGCTGGGCGCAGACGCTCCGGTAAATTCGTGGGACTTGGTATTCAAGCCAGAGAACGCTGCCAAGCTCAAAGGCTGTGGCATCAGCTTCCTCGATTCGCCAACTGAAATGATGCCGATAGCCCTGCATTACTTGGGTTTCCCGACTGATACCCAAGACAAAGACCAGATCAAAAAAGCTGAACAGCTGTTCCTTAAAGTTCGTCCATCAGTGGCTTACTTTCACTCATCCAAGTACATCTCCGATTTGGCCAACGGCAACATCTGCGTAGCAGTTGGTTATTCGGGTGACGTTTATCAGGCCAAGGCCCGTGCTGCTGAAGCCGGTGACAAGGTCAAAATCAGTTACAACATTCCGAAAGAAGGTGCTGGCAGCTTCTACGACATGGTGGCCATTCCTAAGGATGCCGATAACGTTGAAGGCGCTTACAAATTCATGAACTTCATCATGAAGCCGGAGATCATGGCCGCCATCACCAACAGCGTGCACTTCCCGAACGGTAACTCGGCAGCCACGCCATTGGTTGATAAAGACATCACCAGTGACCCAGGCGTTTACCCACCAGAAGATATCCAGGCAAAACTGTACGCCATCAGTGATTTGCCAGCACCAACGCTGCGTCTGCTGACCCGCAGCTGGACCACCATCAAGTCCGGTAAATAAAAGCTCCCCCCTGTAGGAGCCAACTTGTTGGCGAGATTTTAGCGGTCGGTCTGACACACCGCCTCGCCAACAAGTTGGCTCCTACAGGATTTGGGCAAAGGCCTAACAGAAGGGACCACCCAATGTTTGTTTCTTTATTTCGCAAAACCATGCTGGTGGGGGCGTCTCTGACCTTGGCGGTCAGCGCTTATGCGGCGCCCACTGTGCATATTTATAATTGGTCGGATTACATTGGCGAAACCACGCTGGTGGACTTCGAAGCAGCAACCAAGATCAAGCCGGTGTACGACGTATTTGATTCCAACGAAACCCTTGAAGGTAAGCTGCTCGCTGGGCATACCGGTTATGACGTAGTAGTACCGTCGAATCACTTCTTGGGCAAACAGATCAAGGCAGGGGCTTTCCAGAAACTCGACAAGACCCAGTTGCCCAACTACGTAAACCTCGACCCTGCGTTGCTCAAGCGGTTGGAGAAGAACGATCCGGGTAATCAATACGCAGTCCCTTATCTGTGGGGCACCAACGGCATTGGTTACAACGTCGATAAAGTCAAAGCCGTGCTGGGTGTCGATAAAATTGATTCCTGGGCGATGCTGTTCGAGCCTGAAAACATCAAGAAGCTTTCTAAGTGCGGCGTCGCCTTTCTGGATTCAGCCGATGAAATAATTCCCGCCGTCCTTAATTACATGGGCCTGCCACCCAACAGCGAAGACCCCAAGGACTACGCTAAAGCGCAAGAGAAGCTGCTTGCCGTGCGCCCTTACGTGACGTACTTCAACTCGTCGAAATACATAACAGACTTGGCCAACGGTGACATCTGTGTTGCTGCCGGCTTTTCTGGCGATGTGTTCCAGGCGCGGGCTCGTGCCGCAGAAGCGGGTAAGGGCGTGAAGATCGCGTATGCGATTCCTAAGGAAGGCGGCAACTTGTGGTTCGACATGCTGGCGATCCCGCGGGACGCAAGTAATGTCAAAGAAGCCCATGCCTTCATCAATTACATGCTCAAGCCCGAGGTGATCGCTCAGGTCAGTGACGCCGTCGGTTATGCCAACCCGAACCCAAAGGCTGGCGAAGTGATGGAACAGAAAGTACGTACCGATCCTGCGGTTTATCCACCGCAAGAAGTACTCGACAAGCTTTACGTCAGCGCTGAACTGCCGCCTAAAGTTCAACGCCTGATGACCCGCAGCTGGACCAAGATTAAGTCGGGTAAATGAAAAATCCGGGCCCGGCTGCAGTGGTCGGGCTTTAAAATTTTGTTGGGAGTTTCATCACATGGCAGTTGCCTCCGGCGCCTATAAGAAAGCCCTCGAAGCTGATCAGCAGCCTAAGCAGGTACTGGTCAAAATCGATCGGGTCACGAAGAAGTTCGACGAGACAATTGCCGTGGACGATGTGTCCCTGCAGATCAACAAGGGCGAAATTTTCGCCTTGCTCGGCGGGTCGGGTTCAGGGAAGTCCACCTTGCTGCGCATGCTTGCGGGTTTCGAACGGCCGACCGAGGGACGAATCTACCTCGACGGCGTGGACATCACCGACATGCCGCCGTACGAGCGGCCGATCAACATGATGTTCCAGTCTTACGCGCTATTCCCACACATGACGGTGGCGCAGAACATCGCTTTCGGTTTGAAGCAGGACAAAATCTCCACGCAGGAAATCGACGCGCGTGTCGCAGAGATGCTCAAGCTGGTGCAGATGAGCGAGTACGCCAAGCGCAAGCCGCATCAATTGTCGGGCGGGCAGCGTCAACGGGTAGCCTTGGCGCGCTCGCTGGCGAAGAAACCGAAGTTGCTGCTGCTTGACGAACCCATGGGCGCACTGGATAAAAAACTGCGTTCGCAGATGCAGCTCGAACTGGTTGAAATCATCGAGCGCGTGGGCGTGACCTGCATCATGGTGACCCACGACCAGGAAGAGGCCATGACCATGGCCCAGCGCATTGCAATCATGCACTTGGGCTGGATCGCGCAAATCGGCAGCCCAATCGACATCTACGAAACCCCGACCAGCCGTTTGGTCTGTGAATTCATTGGCAACGTCAATTTGTTCGAGGGCGAAGTGATCGATGACGCCGAGGGCCACGCATTGATTGCAAGCCCGGAACTGGAACGCAACATCTACGTGGGCCACGGCATCAGTACATCAGTGGAGGACAAGCGCATTACCTACGCAATTCGCCCGGAAAAGCTATTGGTCACCACCGAAATGCCCACCTGCGAACACAACTGGTCCCGGGGCAAAGTGCATGACATTGCCTATCTCGGTGGGCATTCGGTGTTTTACGTACAGTTGCCATGCGGCAAGCTGGTCCAGTCGTTCGTGGCCAACGCCGAGCGTCGTGGCGCGCGGCCGACTTGGGATGACGAAGTGTATGTCTGGTGGGAAGACGACAGCGGCGTGGTACTGCGTTCATGAAAAATCAAAGATTTCAGCGCGCACTGACTCGAATAATTCCCGGTGGTCGGCAGTTGGTCATCGGGGTGCCTTTTATTTGGATGTTCCTGTTCTTCATGTTGCCGTTCATCATCGTATTGAAGATCAGCTTTGCTGAATCAGACGTTGCGATCCCGCCGTACACCGAGATTTTCAGCTTTGTTGAGCAGAAGTTCTCGATGATCCTGAACCTGGGCAACTATGCGATGCTCGGCGATGATGAGTTGTACATCGCCGCGTACCTTGGTTCGTTGAAAATGGCCTTCTTCAGCACATTGCTGTGCCTATTGATCGGTTACCCGATGGCTTACGGCATTGCCACGGCGAAAAAGGAAAGCCAGACGGTGTTGCTGTTGCTGATCATGATGCCGACCTGGACGGCGATTCTGATTCGGGTTTATGCCTGGATGGGCATTCTCAGTAACAACGGGCTGCTCAATTCGTTTCTGATGTGGCTGGGGCTGATTCACGAGCCGTTGCAGATACTTAACACCAATTTGGCGGTGTACATCGGCGTGGTCTATTCGTATTTGCCCTTCATGATCCTGCCGCTGTTCGCCAACTTGGTTAAACACGATCAAAGCTTGCTGGAGGCCGCCTCGGATCTGGGCTCAAGCACCTTTAACAGCTTCTGGAAAATCACTGTGCCGCTGTCGAAAAACGGGATTATCGCCGGCTGCATGCTGGTCTTCATTCCCGTAGTCGGGGAGTTTGTGATCCCGGAACTGTTGGGCGGCCCTGAGACATTGATGATTGGTCGAATCCTTTGGCAGGAATTCTTCAACAACCGTGACTGGCCGGTAGCGTCTGCGTTGGCGGTGGTGATGTTGGCGATTCTTATTGTGCCGATCATTCTGTTCAACCGCAGTCAGGCTAAAGAGCTGGAGGCAAAAGCATGAAGGCTTTCAGGTTCTCCAAAGTGATGCTGGTGCTGGGCCTGGTGTTCATTTATGCGCCCATGGTCATCCTGGTTATTTACTCGTTTAACGCTTCGAAGTTGGTGACGGTTTGGGGTGGTTGGTCGGTCAAGTGGTACGTCGGCCTGCTGGATAACACGCAATTGATGGGCGCAGTGGCGCGCTCGCTGGAAATCGCCTGCTACACCTCGGTCGCTGCGGTGGCCTTGGGCACCATGGCCGCGTTTGTGTTGACCCGGATTGCGCGCTTCAAAGGACGCACTTTGTTTGGCGGCCTGGCGACGGCGCCGCTGGTTATGCCGGAAGTGATCACTGGTCTGTCGTTGTTGCTGTTGTTTGTGTTCATGGCGCAATTGATCGGCTGGCCGCAAGAGCGTGGCATCGTCACCATCTGGATCGCGCACACCACGTTCTGTGCCGCGTATGTGTCGGTGGTGGTGTCGGCACGCTTGCGCGAGCTGGACATGTCCATCGAAGAAGCCGCTATGGACCTCGGCGCACGGCCGTGGAAGGTGTTTTTGCAGATCACCATCCCAATGATCGCGCCGTCGCTGGCGGCTGGGGCAATGATGTCGTTCGCCTTGTCGCTGGACGATTTGGTGCTCGCCAGCTTCGTCTCCGGACCGGGCTCAACCACGTTGCCGATGGAAGTGTTCTCGGCGGTACGTTTGGGGGTGAAACCGGAGATTAATGCCATCGCCAGTTTGATCCTGTTGGCGGTATCGATAGCGACGTTCATGGTCTGGTTCTTCACCCGACGCGCCGAAGACTCACGTAAACGCGCGATTCAGCTGGCCATCGAAGAGGCAGCGGCCGACTCCTGGAAACAACCCGACCCACGCCGCGCGCCTGCGCCGAAGGCCGTAGAACCGGCTTAAACCCTTAACTCTGTAGGAGCCAACTTGTTGGCGAGGCTGGATAACTGACACCCTGCTTAAGGCCTCTCGCCAACAAGTTGGCTCCTACAGTTATTTCGCGGGCACCAACCGCAACGTCCCCCGCGTACTCGCCGCTACATCGGCCTCGTCAAAATGCTGCGGCACGTAGCCACCTTCTACATAGGTTTTCGCCTGGTCCGAATAGTGTTCGTCAAACAGCACGCCGCTTTGCCCTACCGGGTTGA